>JBEPWC010000192.1:0-4419 GCA_041642615.1 Sulfurimonas sp.
TGTAGATGTAGATAAAAAAGCTGCCCTTTGTGCATACCTAATAGGCTCTCGTAACTTCAGACAAGTGCTTGTGTTTACAAAGACAAAAGCAAGTGCAGATGTATTAGTTGAGGAGCTTAAAAAAGATGGATTAAAAGCTGATGTGATCCATGGAGATAAAACTCAGGCAAAACGTCTCAAAACTCTAAACCAGTTTAAAGAAGAAAAGATAAAAGTGCTTGTTGCTACAGATATAGCATCTCGCGGATTAGATATTGAAGAGCTTCCATATGTGATCAACTATGAGCTGCCAAGTGTTCCTGAGGACTATGTACACCGTGTTGGTCGTACAGGGCGTGCTGGGCGTGAGGGTGAAGCGATCACACTTTTAGATATATATGAGAAGTATGATATTAAAGATATTGAGCGTTTGATCGGACAAAAGATCCCAAAAGAGACTGTTGAGGGGTTTGAGCCTGATCCAAATGCAAGACGTAAAGATATAGAAGAGACTAAGCTAAAGTCAGAACATAAAAAAGAGGATAAAAAACCTCGTAAAAAACACTATAAAAAAACTACTAACAAACATAGAAAGGTGACAAAGAGGGGTTAAAAATCCTCATCGTCTCCAAACTCATTTTCCAACATTCTTTGTAGCTCTGCCTCTTTTTTCTCTTGAAGCTGAGCATCAGTTAAAACCATCTCATGTAAAAACTCACCAAAGAATGTTTTTGGTTCTTGTGTCGCTAAAAAGAAGTATGTTCCAACTAAAAGAGCGATCATAGTAATGGCGGTTATGGCTTTTTGCATTGGATTAAAAGTTTGTATGGGTTCTTTTTGTCGCACTTCACATACACCACCTGGGCAGTACTTTGAGTCTTTTTTAGTGATCCATTGGTACATGACACACCCTATACAGATTGAAAAAGCACTTTCTAAAAATGTAAGAAGTAAACAAAGTACACAAAGTAAAACTTTATAAAAAGATATATCCCAGTTTATAACAAACCACCATAGCATTGGAAGAAAAATAATCCAACCAAGACCCCATGCAAAGCGTTTTTGTGCAGCACCTACATACTCTGGTTTTTGGTTTTGTACAAAAAACCTACCAAGCAGTAAAGATGGAGCGTAACTTGTACTTACTAGCCTAACAGTAAAATCAAAAAACATAAAAGCAAGATACACTCTTGCAACTATTGTGTGGTTAAATCCGATCGCAACAAATACCACTATCATTCCAAGTGTTCCAAGTATTCCAGCTGCAGCTCTTACTTCCCTTTCATTAACTACTCTAACATCGTATCCTGGAACTTTTGCTCCATATTGTGATAAAAAACTTTTTAAACTCAAAAAAATCCTTATATTACTTTTTATAATTAGCATGGAATTATATCACGTTTTTATCACAAAGGTAAGATGATATAATTGCATATGAAAAAAGAAAATGAATTAGAGATAGTTTATAGAGATGAATATTATATTGCTATAAACAAGCCTTCTGGACTATTGGTACATAGATCACCAATAGATAGGCATGAAACACGTTTTGCTGTACAGATGCTTAGAGATCAGATAGGGCAGTATGTTTACCCACTTCATCGTTTAGATAAGCCTACCTCTGGTGTTTTATTTTTTGCACTTGATAAAGAGAGTGCAAATCTAGTATCACAAGCATTTAAAGACAATAGTGTTAAAAAAACATATATAGCAGCTGTTCGTGGATATACCGATGATGAGGGGGTAGTAGATCACGCTTTAAAAGAGAAGCTTGATAAGATAGCAGATAAAGATTCACGTGATGACAAAGAAGCCCAAGAAGCAATATCTCACTACAAAACTTTAGCAAAAGCAGAACTTGACTTTAGTGTAGGAAGATACGATAAAGTAAGGTACTCTTTAGTCGAGTTAAAACCAAAAACGGGTAGAAAACATCAGATTAGACGCCATATGAAACATATATCTCATCATCTTTTGGGTGATACAAAATATGGAAGAGGGGAGCACAACAAGTTAATAAGAAAAGAGTTTAATTGTCATAGAATGCTTTTGCACGCTAGCCAACTCCAGTTTTACCACCCATACCTAAAAAACGATATAACAATTAAAGCTGGTTTAGATCATACTTTTTGTAGAGTTTGTGAGCTTATTTTTTCTTATCTGGATGATCGTTGATCTCGGCTAGTTCTATAAAACCACTTATGTAGTGTGTGAAAAACCTCATAAACTTTGCATCCTCTTCATTAAAGCCATTATCCTTATTAAGTAGTTCTAAAACACCAATAGGTTCCCCTTGAGAACCTAAGATTGGGGCTAATATGATATTCTTAGTTATATAGCCAGTTTCTGTGTCAACCTCTTTATAAAAGTGCTTGTTTGAATATGGATGATTTTCTATAAGAGACTCTTTGGTTGAAAGAACATATCCAACTAAACCTCTGTCTGATGGCACTATTATCCTATCTACCTGATCAGCTAGAGTGGTCCAAAGTTTTTCACTTTTCTTGTCATAAACAAAGATCGAGCATCTATCTGCTCTAACTGTCTTTCTTGCATACTTCGCTATATATGGCAATATGTCATCTATTGTCTCTATATCTAAAATAGTCCTTCCAAACTCAGCTAACTTTGCGTAATTGTGCTCATAATTCATCATATATCCATATTTAAATTTTGTATAATATTATAAATAAAATTTTTCTTTTATACAAGTTATCTAGAGTAGACCATATCTCTACCATTTCTTTTTGCTGTGTATAAGTTTTCATCTGCTCTATTGAAGAGTGTTGCTTGTGAGTCATTTTCATTTAGCTGAGTGACCCCTATTGAGCATTTTATGGTCATAGATTTACCTGTTTTTTTATCTCTTATCTCTTTTTCTTTTACACTTTTTCTAATTCTTTGAGCTATCTGTTTAGCCACATCTATTGTTGTGTTTGGTAAAAGGATCATAAACTCTTCCCCACCCCATCTTATGCAAATATCTCGCTCTCTTAGATTATTAGAGACTATTTTTGAAAACTCAACTAGAACAAAGTCTCCATAACTATGACCATTATCATCGTTTACTTTCTTAAAGTGATCTATATCTAGTATCATTACAGACAAATTGTGATTTTTTTCTAATATCTTATTTATGTTTTTTTCGTAGTATCTTCTGTTATGAATGCCTGTGAGAGTATCTATGTTTGATAGTTCCTTGTCTGTTATGTCGTGCCTTATAGATACATACTCTACAACATTTCCATCTCTAACATAGGGTATGATCTCTGTTTTAGCTATAAACTCACCACCACTTTTTTTCTTGTTTTTTATTTTACCTTTCCATGCATGATTTTTATTTAGTCTGTTCCACATCTTTTTAAAAAACTCATCTGGCATATCTGGGTGGCGGATGATGCTGTGAGTAACACCTATAAGTTCATCTTCTGTATACTCTGAGAGTTCACAAAAAGCATCTGTCACATATATGATCACGCCATTTACATCTGTGATCGTAAGTGCTACATGCTCCTCTATGAGTTTTAGGTGAAAGTTTGAGCGTGTATCTTTTTCATTTTTTTCTTTTGTGTAGATCTTTAAAATTTTTTTGAGGTTGTTGTCTAAAATAGATATTATTTCATTTATTTCACTCTTTTGTACATTATTGTCATAGAGTGTTTCTGTTAGTATATTTTTGAGCATAGTACAGTTAAAAAAGACATCTTCAACGCACAATCCTGAGTTTAGAAAGGTTTCAACCAAGTTCCTCATAGTTGGGCAATCACCAATTTTAGCTTTCCCTATGATAACATTTAAAAAATAGTCAATTATAGGTACGGCTACTTCGTCTTTATATCTATCTTTTTTATATCCAACATTTTTTAAAATATCATTTAGAGACTCTGAGTCTATCCATCTATCTACAATAGTGCTTTTGTTTTTAGATATAACACTATATCCATTTAGTAACTCTTTCATGATCTACCTTTAATAGAATAATTCTATCATAAATAGTAATAGAATTGTTTTTAATTGTAAAAAAGATAGGGAGTATTGCAAAAGGTTGTTGATAATATTTTGAGTAGATTAAGATTTAAGATTATTAATTCTCTTTAGTATAGTATGGAGAAACTCACGGCAAGTTTTGGTGTAGCAGCTGTTGATAAAAATGATAATAAACTCTCAATAGTACAAAAAGCCGATAAAGCTTTATATAAAGCAAAAACAGTTGTAAAAAATAAAATTTGTGTTTATGGTGTTTGTTTAAAGATGGTGTCAAGAGGGAGACTTGAACTCCCGACCTCCGGCTTATGAGACCAGCGCTCTAACCAGCTGAGCTACCTTGACATCCAATTTGTAGGTCGAAATTATATCCATCCAAAACTTTAAAACAGCTTTGAAGTCAGATATTCTAAAAACAGATTGTATTTAATTACATAATCAATATTATTTACTATG
>JBEPWC010000193.1:0-4404 GCA_041642615.1 Sulfurimonas sp.
TTGAGATCAAAAAGTTATACCCTTGAGACTCATGCGGATAGAGGTTTTTGATCCTGTTTATAAGTTCGTTTATACCATCGATCACACTGTTTTGTTTTATATAGCCTCTTTTAAAAACATCTTCTAGACTCTCACTCTCTAGAAGTCTCTTTAGTGCTATAAAAATAGCTACAACATCTTCACTCTTTTGAAATCTATAGTAGTGATTTTTAAGAGCATCCTTGATCTGCTCATCACTTGCAGATAGAAGTGAAAAGTCAAGCGAATCCAAAAACTTAACTATTTGTTTTACATTTCCATATGCAAAGAGTGCGCAGATCAAAGAGATCGTAGGGTCTTTGTATCTGTATGCTACAAAGATTGGGTCTAGTTTATCTGCACTAACTTCACCTACTTTGTTTCTTATCTCAACCTCTTGATCGAGGTGTTTTTTAATGGAGTTGATAGAGTTTTTTTCGCTCACTTGAACCTGCTATGTTTAGTTGTTTTCTGTACTTTGCAATGGTGCGTCTAACCATTTTTACTTTAAACTTGTCTTGGATCAGCTCTAAAAGCTTCATATCACTTAGTGGTTTAGCATGATCTTCATTTTTAACAAGCCCTATGAGATAGTCTTTTATAGCAGCATTTGAGACGTCCTCATCGATCGCTGTTGTAAAAAACTCTTTCATAGCTAAAACTCCGCGATCACACGCTATGTACTTGTTTGCGATCGCACGTGAGATCGTAGATGGGTTATGACCAAACTCATCTGCTAGTGTTTTAAGTGTTAGTGGCATGATCTGCCCACCTGTAAAAAACTCATACTGATACTCAACGATCATAAGCCCTACTTTGTAAAGTGTAGCTTTACGCATGTCAAGTGCATCTACAAGTGATTTTGCCTCTTTAATCTTTTGAGTTACAAACTCATGCTCAACTGCGTAATCTGTATCGATCGTAATGGTTGGGTAGTATGAATCGTTTAGTTTTACCTCTATGTTTTCATTTTCATCAAAAAAGATCATAAGATCGGGGATTACTTGGCTAGACTCCTCTTGGTACTCGATCGATGGAGGGTTTTTAAAAGTACCAAGTACACGCATAACTTCTGAAAAATTATCATTGTCTGAGAAATTATATATATTTTCAAGATCACCTATGATCTCACAAGCCAAAGGGTATGCTTCATCACTTATATCTGATGAATCTAGCTGAAACATAAAACTCTCACTAAGACCTTTTGCCCCAATCCCAACAGGCTCAACATGGGCAAACCTTGACCTTACCTTTTCAAACTCCTCTATTGTGATCCCATTATCTTTACAAAAAGCCTCGCTATCACCCTCATAGTAGCCATTTTCATCTAGGTTTGCTACTACATACATAGCTATATCTTCAGAGAGTGGTGTTGGAAAAAGTGGAGCTGAGAGTTGCTCATCTAGCACATCGTGGAGTGAGCGATTTTGGATAGTAAGAGCCTCAATCTGCTCTGTTCTTGAGTTACTTACAGCTCTATCTATAATTTTTCTTGGAATCTTTTTTTCATACTCCTCTTCAAACCCTGATTTTACTTCAACTACAGGGTTAGAGTCTATAAAAGGCTCCATAGCCTCGCCCAGATCGCTTAGACTAGAGTGCAGTATCGGTAACCAATTTCTTAGCGTGTTTGATAGTTTGTGCTTAGTCTCAACGTTTTGGGTTTGTCTAAGAGCTGCCATGATCTAAAACTTATAGTCCTCGCCAAGATAGTGTGTACGCACATCAGGATTTGCCTTAATCTCCTGACTTGTCCCACTAGCTAGTAAGTTTCCAGACTTGATCACATAGGCTCTATCACATACATCAAGTGTTTCACGAACATTATGATCTGTGATCAAAACACCTATGTCGTATGAAACTAGTTGGTGTATAACTTTTTGTATATCCATAACAGCGATTGGATCAACCCCCGCAAAAGGCTCATCTAGCAGTAAAAACTTTGGTTTATTTACAAGTGCACGGGCTATCTCTACACGGCGACGCTCACCACCACTTAAACTGATCCCTTTACGGTAGCGAATTGGTTCAATGTTAAACATATCAAGAAGTTCTAAGATCCTATCTTCTCTTGCTTTTTTATCTTTTATGCTTACCTCTGCTGCAACCATCAAGTTATCCTCAACACTTAAGTCTTTAAATATAGAAGCCTCTTGCGGAAGATATCCAATCCCTTTTAATGCCCTCTCGTGCAAAGGTTTTCCAGATAGATCCATATCATCAAAAAAAACATTACCATCACTTGCTTCTACAAGTCCACAGATCATATAAAATGTTGTGGTTTTACCAGCCCCATTTGGACCTAAAAGTCCAACAACCTCACCACTATTTACTTCAAGGCTCATCCCCTTAACTATCTCTAAGTCCTTGATCCTCTTTTTTAGATCTACTGCTTTTAACTTATGCATAATACTCTCTTATAATGTACTCTCTTTTATCGTCTGCAACTTTGTCTATTGTGATCTCTACAAGATCAAAACCAGCATCTACTAAGATCTCACGTAGCCTTTCATCACCCCACTCTACTATGTGTAGTCCATCTTTTTCTAGCTCTTCTAGTAATCCAAGAGATATAAAATGATCAAGTCCTTTGTTGTAGATATCGTAGTGAAAAACTCTATCTGAATAGTTTTGCTGAAGCGAAAATGTAGGGGATGTAACTTCGTCTTTAAGCCCTAGTGAAGCAACTATACTTTTAGTTAGTGTTGTTTTTCCACTAGCTAAATCCCCTTTTAAAATAACAACACCACTACTAAAGTCTTTAACTATTTCATCGCTTAACTTTTTGATCTCTTCAAGCGTTAGTGTTAGTTTTTTCATAACCTGTTTGAAACCTCTATAATGCGTTTTAATTTTTGATTTGCCTTATCTTTTGCAATAGTCTCTCTTGCAACCTCTAAGCCATCTTGGATATCTCTAACCATCCCATCAACCATAAGTGCAGCTGCTGTATTTAGCAAGACTATATCCCTTTGAGGATCTGTAGCAGTTGAATTAAATATGTTTAGAAGTATTTGAGAGTTTTCTTTTGAGTCTCCACCAACTATAGCTTTTAGTGGGGCTTTTTTGATCCCATACTCCTCTGGATCTATCTCAAACTCTCTTATTTTGCCATCTTGAAGCCTTGCTGCGTGTGTAACACCAGATATACTGATCTCATCCATACCTTCTTCTGAGCTTACTACAAGTGCATCTCTTGAGCCATTTATCTTTAGTGCCTCAGCTATCTTTGGTACAAAAGCTTTATTAAAAACACCAAGTAGTGATTTTTTAACATCTGCGGGATTTGTAAGTGGACCTAGTATGTTAAAGATCGTCTTATCTGGTATACTTTTTCTAACTGGCATAATAAACTTCATAGCCGGATGGTGGTTTTGTGCAAACATAAAACAAAAGCCAACCTCCCCTAAAAGCTTTGCTGATTCATCTGGTGTTAGATCTAGTCTGATCCCAAGGTCTTCTAGCATATCAGCACTTCCACTTTTAGATGTAACAGAGCGACTTCCATGTTTTGCCACACAAGATCCGGCAGCAGAGGCTAGGATCGAGACTGTTGAGGAGATGTTAAAGCTCCCTATCTTATCACCACCTGTGCCTACGATGTCTATAGCCTTTTGACTCACCTCTTTTGGGATCACAAGTGGTATTGAAAAAGAACGCATCACTTCTGCAGCTGCTGCAATAGACTCAACTGAAGTGTCCTTATTAAGTTTAACGCTTAGCAGAAACTCACGCATCTGATCATCGTTTAACTCATGATTAAAAAGTGATGTAAACTTCTCTTTAGCCTCATCGTATCTCATCTAGATCTCCTTAATATATTCGTCTTGTTGTGACTTTGGTGTTGATTTGGTTGTAGGGATTTTTAAAACTTTATATGTTTTAGTTTCATTTAGATAGTTGATAGTTATGGTATCGCCTAGATTTACATCTTTACTAGGTTTTACAACGCTACCATTTATCTCTACAACTTTATTTGAAAGCATATCTTGTGCGACAGAACGCCTTTTTGTAATGTTTACTGAATTTAAAAACTTATCTATTCTCATTTGCTGACTTTTTAAAATTTTTATTTATTGTAGGATAAAGAAACTGAAAAGAATGTAAGAGTTGGAACAATAATTGCTAATTTATCTGCTTTTTTTAGTTTTCTGGCTAGATTCCCAATCAAGTTGGGAATGACGAGGGGTGAAGTTGGGAATGACGAGGGGTGAAATTGGAAATGACGGCGTCTTCTTCATCTTCTGGCTTGACATACAACGTCATCCTCTGGCTTGACCAGAGGATCTAACTATTTACCTCTAAAAAAACAGGCTCTGAAAAGTTTGGTACATTGTCATACGAAAATACTGCATAATACTTGTGGATATCTTTGTCGCCAAAGTT
>JBEPWC010000194.1:0-4271 GCA_041642615.1 Sulfurimonas sp.
TATGGAGATGAATTTGGAAAGCTAAGCAAAGGTCAACAAAAATATATACTTGACAATCAAGAGATCATGAGACGGATTACGCAGCAGGTTTTAAACCGTGTAGCTAGAGTAAATCTTCCACAAGATCTAAATGTCAACAAAACTAATGTGATCGAGTTCTACTTACACCCAAATGGAGATATGACCGATTTTAGGTTTATTAAAAAAAGCAACTATTATGTGCTTGATGAAACAACAAAAGAGACCATAGAGTATGCTTATAGCAGATATCCAAGACCAAAAGAAAAAACGTTGATAAGATATAATGTTTTTTACAATCTAGCTAGGTACTAAGGAAGACTATGTCAAATCACCCACAAAAAACAAAACACAAACACTACCTGCAAGCTTTGGTGTTTCTAATAGGCTTTACCATATGGTTATTACCAACGCCAGATGGGTTAAGCGATCAAGCATGGAGTCTTTTTGCAATCTTCATATCATCGATCATTGCTGTTATCATAAATGCTATGCCCATTTTAACTTCGGCTATTATAGCTGCTGCTATAGCTGTTTTAACAGGCACCATGAGTGCACCTCAAGCTTACAGTGGATTTGGTGAGAGTTTTATACTTTTGATCATTGTTGCTTTTCTAATAGCACGCGGTGTTATAAAGTCAGGACTTGGAAAAAGAATAGCTTTTTTGATCATAAAAAGATTTGGTAAAAGCTCACTTGGACTTTCATATTCGGTTATAGCTGCAGATATGTTTATATCCCCTGCTTTTCCAAGCAATACTGCACGTTCAGGCGTACTATTTCCAATAGTAAATGCACTTGCAAGTGACAGCGGATCTAATGTAGCTGATGGCACTAGAAAAAAACTTGGGTCATTTTTAATGATGTCATCGATGGCTGGACTTACACTCTCTTCTACTTTATGGCTAACTGCTATGGCAGCAAATCCAGCTGGTGCTAAGATGGCTGCTGAGTATGGTATAGAGATCACGTATGGCTCTTGGGCTTTGGCTGCCTCACTGCCTATAATTATTCTTTTTTTCCTAGTACCGTGGGTTTTATACAAAATATACCCACCAGAGATAAAACATACACCAGATGCACCAAAAATTGCTCAAGATGCACTAGAGACTATGGGAAGTTTTAGTAAAAATGAGTTTATTATGGCTATTACATTTGTAGTTATGGTTTTTTTGTGGATCATCTCAGGCACACTTGGACTTGACAAAACAGCCATAGCACTTTTAGGTTTAGCTGTACTTATGCTTAGCAATATTTTCACACTAGATGATCTTAAAAATGAGGGAAATGCACTGGGTACTCTGATCTGGTTTGCGATTTTGTATGCTATGAGTGTACATCTTGATAAGTTTGGGTTTATGGGGTGGTTAGGTGATGGTATATCTACTTTTATAGATGGATTCTCATGGCCTCTAGTTTATGTTGGACTAACTATCTCTTATGTTTTAATCCACTACCTTTTTGTATCGCAAACAGCTCATATGTTAGCACTTTTTTCTGTCTTTTTAGGAGTTGGTATAAACGCAGGCGTACCACCAGAAATGATGGCACTAATACTACTTTTTGCAACTAATTTTAATGCGATCATAACACCTCAAGGCTCATCTGCTAATGTTATATACTCAGGTAGCGGATACATACTTGCTAAAGAGATCTATAAAGTTGGTGGTATAATTACACTTGTAAATACTTTGGTATTTTTAACCATTGGTACAGCTTGGATGCTGATTATTTTATAAAAAAGGATAAACGATCAAATATTTAATGTTTTTACTAATACCAGCTTTTGTGTATTCAAGTAGCCTTGAATCTATCTTTAAAAATGGTACTTCAGTTGGAAATGTTACTTTTTTCCATTACTTGATAGATAAAGATCATAATTTAAATGATGCTTATGCAAACGCAGTAGGTGGTGACTTAAAATACACAACTGATAACTCAAAAAAGATCTTTGCAAGTGTAGGATTTCACGCATCTACACCTGTTCTAAAACGTAAAAACCAAGATAAGACCTCGCTATTTAACAAAGACAAAAACTCTACAGCTCTAACTGCTATAAGTGAATCGTTTTTAGCTTATAAAACTGGGCGTGGCATACTTAAAGTTGGAAACTTTTTTTTAAACACTCCCCTTTTAAATCAAAGTTCCTCTAGAATAGTCCCATGGAGTTACCAAGGTGCCAACTATCTTGTAAAAGATGTTTTTAAGTCCTCTATACAACTAAGCTACATAAACAAGATAAGAAGCTATGTGTCTGATAAATACAAAAAAGAGACCTATAAAGATGGTAAGTTTGACAATGGTATAGCAATGATAGGGATCAAACATCATCCGCTTGAACTCGTAGATGTACACATGTACTACTACTCTGCTCCATCACTATACGATGCATCATTTTTTCAAATAGACTATAGAAACAATAAAATAAGCGATCATTTTCTTTATTGTTTTGGTTTTCAACACTTTAAAACTTATGAAAATAATGATTTGAAAAAAGATGTCGATCTGATAGGCTTAAGAACAGGAATTTTTACAGAGTATCTAGATATGACACTAAACTATACAAAAAACACAGGAGAGAGTGGAGCTGATGGATATGGTGGTTTATCAAAAATATATACACTCTCTATGATAGCAACTGGCCGTGGTAGCAATGAAGCAGAAGCACTAATGTTAAAAGCTGATATGTTCTACGAAATAATTGATAAACACAATACTGAATTTTCAGTCTGGTTAACGGATACAAAGTCAAAAACTACAGACTACAGATCTTACTATGCACATATCAAACATACAACAAACTACTTTGCAAAATTTCATATACGTTATGAGCATATAGATCATCAAGATACTAAAACAGATGAGGACTATTTTAGGCTTATAGCATCATATGATTTTTAACTATCTTCTAAAACTACCTTAGCACCTTTATAGATTGGTTCATCTATAAAGCCATACTCTTCATCTACAAAACCAGTTACACCCTCTGATCTTCTCTTTTGAAAAAGCTCTACAATCTTTTGAGCTTTTTGAATCTCTGCTTGGCTATACCCAAAGATCTTTTGAGCTAATTGAGACTGTTTTGGAGATATACACCCTTTTGCATTAAACCCCATCTGTTTTTCAAGCTCAACCCATTTTGAAAACTCATCTAGGTTTTTATAGTTCTGATAAACAAACGACACAGGCTTAACACCAACTGACTTACAAGTTATAAGAAAATGGCTTAAAATATAGTGCATAGTTGGATTCTTGATATCCAAAATAGACTGCGACAAACCAAGATCGGCAAATAGATCTAATACTCCAAGATAAAATGTAGTAACCCTTTTGTCAACTCTAAGTGTGTTGAGATTATTCCATGAGGGTGCAGTCTCAATTGAGAGGTGAATCTCTATATCCTCATCTATTAGATCAACTAACATCTTTACTTCATCAGGAGATTTTATTTTTGGCACCCTAATAGCATCTGGCTTGTAACTATTTAGATGTTTGATCTCTTCTACTCCACCATCGTCTAAAGCATTTACACGAACTACAAACATCTTCTTAGTCTTTTTATACTTTTGTAAATACTCAGAGCATAATCTTAATGCTTCTGGTTTTTGCTCTTGGCTAACCCCATCTTCAAGGTTTAACATAATACATCCAGCATTCAAAGATGGGATCTTTAATAGGTGCTTTTCATTGTGAGCTGAGAGCATCAGTGCATCTTTAAAGTCAACCTTCATTTTCAACCTTTTTCTGTTGTAGGTAAAAATACAATGCTTTAATCTCATCTGTTGTGAAATAGTATCTTGGCATACCATTTTTTGAACTGTTTAGTGCTCTTCGAAACTGATTATAACTTAAAGAATTGATCTTAGGACCACTAAAGCTTTTTTTCTTTTTTTCATGAATATATTGTGCAACCACTCTACCCTCACCGTTTTCACCATGACAATGGTAGCATCCTATCCCTCTTGGATTTTTGTAAAGCGATGATGAATACTCAAGCGGTGTAATAAAAGAGCTTTTTGCATATAAAAACAATGGCAAAAAAAGCACTACAGCGTATCTCATAAAAACTCCAATTAATATTAAAACGGTATAATATCCAAAAAATTATTTATGAGGTTTAAATGCAACTTTTAGATGGAAAAATCCTAGATGGTAGAAAGCTCTCAAAAAAAATAGAACAAGAAGTTGAGCAAGAAGTAAAACAATTAAAATCTACCTGTGGATGTACTCCGGGTCTAGCGGTTGTGCTAGTT
>JBEPWC010000195.1:0-4258 GCA_041642615.1 Sulfurimonas sp.
AGCAGCAGTGAGGCTTAGCAGCTCAACTGACAGGCCGCTGGTAGATGATAAGGACAGGGAAAAAAAGATATCGGGGCTGTTAAAAAATAGGCTGAAATACTATGAAAAATATGCGGAAATGTCCTTTAATAACGAGGGCCTTACTCCGGAAGAATCTGCTGAAAAAATACTAGACAATATAAAATAAAAAGGATCCTTTTATTAGAAGATGAGAACCATAAAGATAAAGACTCAGAGATCTCTTTAGATAATAAATATAATTCACTTTTAGATATGCACTACAGCTCTACAAATCTATTTTTAACCACAACTAGTGAAAATTCTGTTTATGGAGACATCAACATGAATTTTGCAGATCCTTTAAATCAAAATAGGTTCTCACTATTTGTAAGTAGAGATGACATTAACACTACGTTTGGAGGCTTAAAATACTCCTCAAATCAATATATACTAAATTACTCCTTTTTATTTTCTCAAATTTTAGATGATAACAATATAGACTACCTAAAAGACTATACTGCTATGGCTAATATCAACATACCTTTTTTAAAGTTTGCAAAGTATCAAGCTGGTATTGGTCTTAGCTATCTAGAAGAGTATGACAACCCAAGAGAGCCAATTACACTCAGTTTAGATTTTTCAAGATATGAAAAGTATGGTAGAAGTATGTACCCTAACTATCTAAATTCAATTAGTCTTTATGCAGTCCAAGAGAGAGATGATCTAATATATGGCGGCAGCTACAACTTTATGTACGCTTTGCCATATGAACTTTACATAAGTCTTGGGGCAAAATACTCACAGACAGATGCCAAACAATATATAAATACAAATGGTATTAAAATAGACAGTTCTACACAGGGAATTTATGACCCATCACAAATTGTGATCCCTAGTATAAACAGTGCTTACTACGGAGTCAAAAAAGGGTGGTATGCATATGCAGGCTTATATAAAGTCATAAACCTTTCAAAGTACTTTTTCACTTTTCCATTTTCAATACAAAGGGAATCGATATATACAAAGTACAGACACTACAATCTAGAAGGTTTCTCAGACAATATTTATGAGATGAACGAAGCCACACTCGGCGTAGAACTAGCGTTAGTTGGACTTAACTCTTTTGCATTTCCGCTCAGAATAGAATATATCTACAACGATGGTGACAGTAAGATCATTGAGAATGAAAATACTGTTAGAGTTATGTTGGGAGTAGACTTTTAAACTCTACTTTCTTAATAACATATATAATCCAGCTACACCTAAAGCTGCTGCTATTATATATTTAATCATAACATTATCTGTAGGGTTTCCATTTATCGCATCTGAAATTTGAGACACTGCACCTTGTGATTCATTATATCCCATGTAACCTACTCCGGCAGCTACTACTAAAAAAACTAGACCTATTATTTTTTTATCAATCTTCATAATACTTTACCTCTACTTTTTTAAAAATTTAAATACATTATACCTAAACTATTACTTATGTAGGGCAAGCTCTTTTTTTAGATACTCTCCAGTATATGATCCTGTCTTTTCATAGCTTTTAGCTAACCCCTCAGGTGTACCATGATCGATGATAAGTCCACCGCCACTTCCACCCTCAGGTCCCATATCTATAATATAATCAGCATTTTTGATCATATCTAGGTTGTGCTCTATAATCAGCACAGAGTTTCCAAGTTCTACAAAGTGGTGAAGAACTTTTGTAAGTCTGTCAACATCTGCAAAATGCAGACCCGTTGTTGGCTCATCTAGTATATACAGAGTTTTTCCGGTATCTTTACGGCTCAACTCTTTACTTAGTTTTATACGTTGAGCCTCGCCACCTGAGAGTGTTACAGCATTCTGACCAAGTGTAATGTAACCAAGCCCCACATCTACAAGTGTTTTCATCTTTTGGTGGATCTTTGGTATAGCTTTAAAAAACTCATACGCCTCTTCAACACTCATATTTAAAACATCACTTATAGTTTTACCTTTGTAAAGTACCTCTAGAGTTTGCTGGTTATAACGCTGTCCTTGACACGAGTCACACTTGACCATTATGTCTGGTAAAAAGTGCATCTCTATCTTGTTTTCACCCTCACCTTGACACTTCTCACATCTACCGCCTTTTACATTGAAGCTAAATCTTGAAGCGGTGTAACCACGGATCTGAGACTCTTTTGTTTGTGCAAAAAGGTTACGGATCTCATCCATAACACCGGTATATGTAGCTGGATTAGACCTAGGTGTTCGACCAATTGGGCTTTGATCAAGGTAGATCACCTTATCTACATGCTCCAGCCCATTGATCTCTACACCTGCTATCTTATTTACTTTTTTAGCATGGTTTAAAAGCTCTCGTGCAGTTGGTAGAAGTGTTTGAAGCATAAGTGAACTTTTACCACTTCCACTTACACCAGTTATACAAACAAAGTTGTTTAGCGGGATCTTTGCATCAAGACTATCTATGTTGTTTAATGTAACATTTTTAATCTCGATCCATTTATCTTGTTTACGTCTGTAAAAATACTCTATTTTTTTACGCCCATATAGATAATCTGCTGTAGTTGTTTTAGCTTTTTTCAACTTATCTAAAGTTCCACTAAAAACAACCTCTCCACCAAACTTACCAGCACCATCACCAATATCTACAATAAAGTCAGCATTCTCAATTGTCTCTTTGTCGTGTTCTACAACTATAACCGTGTTACCTTTCTCTTGAAGGCTTCTAAGGGTTCTAATAAGCTTTAGTGTGTCACGCTCATGTAGACCAATACTTGGCTCATCTAAAACATACATAACACCAGTAAGTCCTGAACCTATTTGTGATGCTATTCTGATTCTTTGAGCTTCACCACCACTGATCGTTCTTGCATCACGACCAAGCGTAATATATCCTAGTCCAACATCGTGCAAGAAAAACAGTCTCTCCCTGATCTCATTTAAAATTGGAGCTGAGATCATCTCATCTTCTGGGGTAAAATGTTTAAAGTTCTCTTTATCTTCAAACCACTCGTATGTTTTTGAGATCGGCATATCTAAAAGATCTGCTATCCCCATCTCTCCAACTTTTACAGCTAAAGACTCCTGTTTTAGCCTGTGTGACCCACAGATGTTACAAACCTTTTCACTCATATAATCAGCTAGATCTTTTTCATCTTTAAACATGTCATACGCGATCCTAATGATCCCTGGAAAAACTCTTTTTACAGTATGTTTTTTCCATAAAAACTCGATCACATCTATCTTTCCATGAAGAATCGCTTTTTGCTGGTGGGTTGGGAGCTCTCTGTAAGGGATGGTAATATCTATATCGTTTGCCTGACAAAACCCCTTTAAGAATGTAAAGTAATACCCCTTGTTAAATCCATAAACTATTTTCACAGCACCCTTTTCAACACTTAAATCACCATCTATAATCTTGTCTTGATCAAGTGCGTAACGAAGCCCCAAACCATCACACTCACTACATGCACCTTTTGGTGAGTTAAAAGAGAAACTAAGTGGTTCTAGCGGATCAAAACTGATCTTACAATCAAAACACGCGTTGTGTTCAGAGTAGTGTATATGATCATCTTTTAGATCGAGAGCTTTTGCATTTAACACATCCACTTCAAGCTCACCATAGCTCTGTTTTAATGCCTTCTCAACTGCAGATGCTATACGCTCTTTATTTTCTGGCTTTACTACAACCCTATCTATAACAACTTTTATAGTGTGTTTTTTAGTTTTTGAAAGCTCTATCTCATCATCTAACCTTACCATAACACCATCGATCATGGCACGCACATAGCCTTTATGCACAAGGGATTCTAAAAGATCAGCATATGATCCTTTTTTCTCACGCACAAGTGGAGCAAGTATTACAAGCTTAGCACCCTCTGGTAGCTTTGCAACTTCGCCTATTATGTCTGAAGCACTCATTTGCGATATCTTTTTACCACACTGGTGACAATGCTGAACCCCAACCCTTGCATATAAAAGTCTAAAATAATCATAGATCTCTGTGATCGTTCCAACAGTTGAGCGTGGATTTTTAGAGGTTGTTTTTTGATCTATGGCAATAGCTGGTGTGAGTCCTTCTATCTTGTCAACATCTGGCTTTCCAACTCTGTCTAAAAACTGTCTAGCGTATGATGAGAGTGACTCCATATAACGTCTTTGACCCTCAGCATAAAGCGTATCAAAAGCCAAAGTAGACTTACCACTACCGCTTAGTCCAGTCATAACTATAAGTTCATTTTTTGGTATTGTTAAGTTGATATTT
>JBEPWC010000196.1:0-3741 GCA_041642615.1 Sulfurimonas sp.
ATATGGCTACATGGACTTCCAATAAACCAAGAGCGTGATGACTTTACAAAAGGTTGCATAGCAATAGATAACAAAAATATAGAGTGTCTTGATAGAAACATAAAAATAGATAAAACTGCTTTAGTTACATACCCAAGCAAACCTACTTTAACAACTAAGGATCAGATCTCAACTATATTATCACAACTTTATGAGTGGCGATACGCATGGCTTTACAGTGAACTAGATAGATATCTCTCTTTTTACGCCGATGACTTTGTCAGATTTGATGGGATGAAAATAGATGCATTTAAAAAATACAAAACAAGAGTCTTTAATAAAGATGAGAGAAAAATAATTAGATTTTCAGACATAAGTGTAATAGCATACCCAGCTAGTGAAAATGTATATCAAATAACATTTAAAGAGTATTACAAATCAAGATCATTTGAGTTTAATGGGGATAAAATACTTCTTGTTAGAATAGACGAGAATAATAAGCTTAAGATATTTATAGAAAAATAGATGCTAAAAATATTTTTATCTTTAGCACTTTTTTTCACCCTGTCTTTATCTAATATACAACTAATTAAAAAGGAAAATCTAAACTCAGATAATACACTTTTAGTAATTGGTGGTATACATGGGGATGAACCTGGTGGGTATTTTGCTGCATCTATACTAGCTACAAACTATAAAATAAACTCTGGAAATTTGTGGATAGTGCCAAACCTAAACAAACAAAGTATACAAAGAGATACCCGTGGTATTCATGGAGATATGAACAGAAAATTCTCAACAATTGCTAAAGATGACAAGGATGCTCAGACAATAGGGGAGATAAAAGAGATCATATTATCCAAACAAGTATCTTTAGTTCTCAACCTACATGATGGAAACGGCTTTTATAGAAAGAAAAATCAAAGCAAAATATTCAACCCAAACTCATGGGGTCAAACATGTGTTATAGATCAGTGTAAACTTAGTCAAGAACAACCTTTTGGAAACCTAAATGACATAGCTCTAATTATGAAAAAAAATATGAACAAAAAACTACTTAAGTCTCATCATAGTTTTGATGTTAAAAACACAAAAACAAAGTTTGAAGATGAAGCGATGCAACTCTCACTTACATATTTTGCCGCTACAAATAACAAGCCAGCTTTTGCAATTGAAACTAGTAAAAACCTCTCATCCTTAGCTGAAAAAGTATTTTACCAACTACTTGCAATAGAGGAGTTTATGAAAATTATGGGGATTAGATATACTAGAGATTTTAGTTTAGATATAAAAAGCTTAGAAAAAAAGCTTAAATATTATGGAAATTTAGTGATTAATAACAATATATCGCTTAATCTCAACGATATAAAAAAATATTTAAGCTATATTCCGTTAAAATCTGGTGATAATGTGTTTAAATTTACTCATCCACTTGGTAGTTTTAGAAAAGTTAAGGATAGATACATTATACTAGTGGGTAATCAAGAGATCACCACGTTAAAAGCTCAATACTTTGAGCCTGGTCTCAATTGCCCAAAGTTGTATGAGTTTTTAGTTGATGGAGAGTTAAAAAGAATAAATAAAACTTTAGAAATTCATGTTAAAGACGATTTAAAAGTATTGCGTAACAATTCAATGAGGGTAAACTTTATTGGATACAAAAGCAAAAACCTAAAAACAGAAGCTGGCATTGATATTGCTTATAAATATCTTGATAGGAAATTTTCTGTTGATAATAGTGAAAAAATTTTTAGAGTTGAACACTATAAAAACAATAAATTTTGTTCCATGAATATGGTTCATTTTGAATAGGAACTTAGTTAATGAGCGAAAATACTGGTCAAACATTTTTAAATGTTATATCATTAAATCCTTATGATGGTGATTACGTTAGTGGAGTATCTAGTTTTTTATCGTATGATAAAAATGCAGCATATAAAAAAGATCAATTTAGCATCTCGTATATTGACACAAATAGTTATATAAATGCTCAGATATCAATCAGTAAAAATATCCCTGAAGAGGATATTTACGATGCTATACTTAGTAAAACTTATGATGAATTAGCACTAGATCAGGCAGTTTCTTACGAAATAGAATACATAGAACTCTATAACGCACTAGATGCTGAGAATAAATACTTTAATGTCTTTGTTGTAGATCCTTTAGATATAGAAGAGACTTTCCAAGAGAGCATAAAGCAAGTTAAGTATATAGATACAATTATTCCATCCCCTCTACTTTTCAAATCACTTTACTCAAAAGAGCTAATAACAAACTCCGATGCACACTTTTTTATATACTTTGAAAAAACCAATGCATTTATATCCGTTTATAATGAAAAAGAGTTTATATTTAGTAAGACTATTGAATATTCATACGAAAATCTATATGAGCAGTTTTGTGAACTTTATGGAGAGAGAATAGAGTTTGAAAGCTTTTTACACTTTATGGAGTTTGAAGATCTAAAAAATACTCAGAGCCCATACAAAGAGTTTTTTATCAAACTCTATAAAGATGTTTTTTATAACATAAACGATATTTTAACCTACGTTAAAAGAGCATATGATATCAAAAAATTTGAACATATATATATCGGAACACAACGCCCAACTGCATCAAAGCTAGATGAGATATGCGAGTTTGAACTAAATATAAAATCAGATGTTATAGATTTTGACTTTGGATTCGAATCTGCTGAGGGTGAAAACATCAGCTTACTACATCAGCTTATGCAACTATATGTGGTCCTTCCTGATGAGGATAGGTATATATGCAATTTTACAAAATATGAAAGACCTCCTAGGTTTATAAAAAGAGACAGTGGGAAGATAGTTTTAATAGCAGCTGCTTCTATAATTTTAGGCTTTGCTTATCCAGTTGGAAACTGGGTAGCATCTTATGCACAGGAGCTTCAAAAAGATATTTTAAACAATGAATATATTGAGGTCCACAATAAAAAAACAACAAGAGAAGCTACTATTAAAAATAGACGTGCAGATAAGGAAAAAGCTCTAAAATTACTAGAAGATGAAAAGAAAAACTTTGTAGACAAAAAAGGTACCTTAGTGAAAATTCATGATGTTAAGGTTAACTACCTTATGAAGGCCAAAGTATTAACAGGTCTTACTAAGAACCTAAACGCTTTTAATGTAAGGCTTGAGTCTATAAACTACGAACAAAAAGACAAAAAAAATAAGTTTGAACTAGGATTGGTTTCATATAAAGATATTAGGATAACAAAACTTATAAAACACCTTACAAAAGTTCATGAGGGTGAGATTAAATTTTCAATTGACAAAATATTATATGATGAAGATGAAAAGAAATATTTTAGTAAGTTAAAGGTGGAAGTATTATGAATATAGAAGATTTATTGCATAAGATAGATACATCTTTAAAAGAGAAGAGTGACAAAGATAAAAAATTGACATATATGATGGTAGCATCTGTTATTTTTGCTTTTGCATATCTTTTTTGGGATAGTTCTCAAAATAACTTCTTAAAAGTTCAAGATGAGATTAAAGCTTTACAAACTAAGATCAATGTCGACAAGGCTTATTTAGCAGCAAATCCTAAAGCAACTATAGTAAAACTAGACAGTGATATAAGAAAAACTCAAAAAGAGTTGCTAAAGTATAAAGATAAAAACAGTTATATTAAACATAAGATAGAAGAGATCTCATCTTTAATATATGATGAAAGAACGTGGGGTAAATATATAAATTCAATAGCAAATAATGCTAGGAAATATGATATTAA
>JBEPWC010000197.1:0-4242 GCA_041642615.1 Sulfurimonas sp.
ATCACCCATAAAAAGGGCCTCATCATCAGATGCAGTAGTATCTACTACGATCTTTTCTATACTGATTGGGTTAGCCATAAGTGTTGCAGTTGCAACAAGTGAGAGTATTATTATATTTTTCATATCTTTTTTCCTTTTAAAATTTTCTCTATTTCTTTTTTAGTTAGCTCTACATCTAAAAAGAGCTTGTAAAACTTCTGTATCTGTTTGTGCAGATCTCCTTTGTAGTGATTTGGGTAAAACTGCTTTGAAAGCCACTCTATACCAATAATACGCATAAATGACGGTGGTCTGTCTAACCAGTGAAAAGGTGTGTTTGGAGCTAGGTATACTCTGTTGTTTTTGACTGCATTTAGGTGGCTCCACAGCTTGTTTGAGTAGATCTCATTGTAAACCATCTTGTTTTGTACGACTATGACTTCAGGGTCGTAACCCAAAAGTGTTTCAAAAGTTATACGCTCTAGCCCCCTTAGGTTACTTTGGGTACACCTGTGTACATTTTCGCCCCCTGCGTAGTTTAGAGCCTCTACATGAAACGAGTTGCTACACTCCGTAGCTAGTCCATCATTTCCCTCTGCGTAGTAATACTTAACAGGCTCTAGGGGTTTAGTCATATTTTTTATGTAAGACATCCGATCTTTTGTGTAGCTACTTAAAAGCTCACCCCTACTCTTCTCACCCAAAGCTATTGCAGCTTTTAAAATTGAGTCTGCCATAGAGTCTATTTTACGAAACTCTATAGAGATACTTGGAATTTTTGTACGCTTAATTGCCTCTGTAACCTTTGTGTTTAGATAATCATCTTCCCAGATCAAAATAAGTTCGGGTGAATGTTTTATAATGGTCTCAATATTCATACCCTGTCCTGAGCCGTGAAAAGATCCAATGATCGGTAACTCTAAAAAGCTTTTTTTCAAAAACTTTACATCTGCATTGTTATTTTTGTTTTTTGCTTTAAAATTAAGCCCTACCATCTTATCTGGATTGATTGCATAGATCAGATAGTTCATAGGTGGTGAAGAACCAAATACTTTTTTTGGCTCAATTGACTCTGCATGAAGTGCTACTGTGTAGATTGACAATAGACTTAATAGTACTCTTTTTAACACTCTATCTCCTTATGTTTTTAGTGAAAATGCGATTGGAATTTTCAGCTCAACTGGCTTAGATAAGCTCGGGTAGTTTCCACTTAGTGACTCGACCGTGTCAAGTGCTCGTGAGTCAAGCAGACTGCTTCCACTTCCCTTTTCTACACTCACATAAACAACTTCTGATTTTTCATTTAGTTTAAAGTTCACTGTTACAACTCCCTGTATCTTTAAGCGTCTTGCCATAGCTGGGTATCTAAGTGTGTTTTGGATCTGTAGTCTGATCTTTTGAAGCAGTGTTGGGTCTATACTTTTTTTTACAACTTTTTGCTCTTTTTTGACTAGTTTTTCTTTAACTTCATTTTTTTTAATATCTTCTTTTTCTACTTTTTTTTCAGCTTTGTGCTCTTTTACAATTTTGTTCTTTTTTGGGAGAACTTTTTTAACAATTTTTTTCTTTTTTGGGACTATTTTCTTTTTCTTTTCAACTAACTTCTTTTTTTCTATAACTTTCTTTTTGATGACTTTCTTTTTCTCTACTTTCTTCTCTACAACTTTTTTTTCAACCCTCTTTTTAACTACAGGCTCATCTCTTTTTACATATTCAGACAATGAGACAACGATCTTTTTTGTTTGTGTGTTGTCTTTAGCTTTTTTTGGTTCTGCTAGTAGGTAGATACTAGCTGCTAAAATACTACTGTGTATAAATATAGATGCTAAAAAAGCAACACTTTTAGCTTTTCTCTTACTAAACAAAACCTCTCCTTATATAATTAACTATACAACGAATTAGATGCATATTAGATCGAAAGTTATAAAACTAAAATATCATTATATACTAAAATATATAACGGTGCAAAATTCTATACATATTTCGTACCACTTTAAAGCTTTAGCTACCTATTACTGGGGCAAATGCTTTTGTACTAACATTTACCATCTGTCCTAATTTAAGGTTTTTAGCCTCATCATCACTTACAACTACCTCGACAAGCTGTTGCCCTATAGATACAATGGCTATGTTTATAACATCAACTTTCACTATATCTAAAAGCTCACCTTCAAACGCAAACTTTGCACTCCCCTTGGTCTTTAAAAGGATCTCTTTTGGAGTCCCATCGTTTATAACCTCACCTAGGTTTAAAACTACAACCCTGTTTGCCAACCTATAGATCTCACTTGGATCGTGACTAACCATGATCGTAGTTGTTCCAAACTCTTTATGAAGTATATGTATCTCGTTTTGAAGTTTTGTACGCATGGCTGAATCAAGAGCTGAGAGCGGCTCATCCATCAAAAGAAGTTTTGGTCTGTTCATCATCGCACGACATAGACTTACACGCTGTTTTTGTCCACCACTTAGTGTGTTTGGGAGTCTGTCTTTTAGCTCACTAAGCTCTGTTAACTCCAGCAGATGAAGTGCAAGAGTTTTGTCTTTACTTACAAACATTAGGTTTTGCAAAACACTCATATTTTCAAATAAAGCGTAGTCTTGAAACACAAACCCAATCCCTCTTTTTTGAACAGGGAGTACTTTTTTCTTATCCAACCAGATCTCATCACCAATCTTAATCTTACCTTTTGCTTCCTCAAGCCCTGCAAGAATTCGTAAAAGTGTAGTTTTTCCACTACCACTCTGACCTGCTAGTGCTACAAAGTCACCATTTTGAATCTCAAGATCAACGCTCAGATCCATCTCACCATTTGCACCGTGAAGTTTTTTATTTATATCTATTTTTATCATTTTTTATTAGCCTTGTCCTGTTGCTTGTAGTTTACTTCTATGATGTTTGTCATTTATTCTTCCAAATTATTTTTTTGTTGATTATCAATAAAATATTTTGCTTTTGCACTCTCTATGGCTTGATGCAATTTTGCTTCAAGTATTTCTCTTGGAGGTAAAACCGTCAGATACTGAGCTACATGGATACCGCTTTTCTCTAGTTCTAAGAGTTCTATTTGTTCCTCTTTTTTATCCGCACAGAGTATTATCCCTAGCGGTTCATTCTCTCCCTCTTCTTTTTCATATTTTGAAAGCCATTTTAAGTAAAGCTCCATTTGACCTTTGTATTCAGCTTTAAATCTACCTATTTTAAGATCTATAGCTATAAGTCTTTTTAGTTTACGATTGTAAAAAAGCAAATCAATCTTAAAATCTTCTCCATCTATGATAATCCTTTTTTGTCTTTCAATAAAACTAAATCCAACCCCTAGTTCAAAGATAAACTGCTCAATACTTCTCAAAATTGCATCTTCAAGATCTTTTTCTAAGTATCTATCATTAACCTCTAAAAAATCAAGCAAATATGGGTCTTTTAAAATTATATTTTTTGAGAAGCATTCTTGTTTGGTATTTTCTAATTCATTTTTGATAAGCTCTTCAGGTTGTTTTGAGAGGGTAGTTCTTTCATAAAGCATAGAATCAATTCGCTCTCTTAAAGTTCGTACACCCCAGTTTTGAGCGATCGACATTTGGGCATAAAACTCTATTTTTAGATTGTTTTGAAGTGGTAAAAGTGCTAAAAAATGACTCCAAGACAATTCTCGTGACAGTGTCACGACTTTTTGTTTTTCAATAGCATTAGCAAGCTGCATCATTCTTCTCAAATTTTTCTCAACAAAACCCTTGCCAAAATTATCCTGCAATTGTCGTGAAAGCGTTACGACAATCTCTTTACCATATTCAGCCCTTTGATTATTGAGAATATCTTGGTTGATTTTATTACCTATTTCCCAATACATAATAGTCAAAGAGCTATTTACAGCAACAGCGACACTATTTTTTGTTTGCTCAATTAGATTTTTAATCTGCTCAAAAAGGCTGTTATTTGTAACTTTATTCATAAGTTTAAGCTCCCAATATTTATTTTTTTACTTGATATTTAATTATTGCAAATTCGCCATAATTAACAATGCTTCTATTACTTAAGCAATCAGAAATAAGTAGATTATCAAAAAAAATATAATCTTAATCGAAAATATTGCATTATGTTATATTAACCTCATTTTATTTTCTTAAACATGTTTGTACATTTTATATGAAGATATGAAAAGTATCATACACAGAAGCGGTATTAAAACAGCGTTTGATATAACACCTAAAAGTGATGCTCCAATATATGCACCAACTATGGAGCCTGCGCCCATAAAAACT
>JBEPWC010000198.1:0-4225 GCA_041642615.1 Sulfurimonas sp.
TAATAATAGCTTAAAAAGTAAAAATATAAAAAGATATCACAAAAATGTAATAAACGGGCAAAGTGGCATGAAATACTCAGAAGTTGAAAAGATTTTAAACAATAAAGATAGTTTACTTACTCAAACATATTTTGATTTGCAAGAGTTTTTTGAAAATAAGTACGGAAAAGATACAGTTGTATTTATGGAGATCGGTACTTTCTTTGAAGTGTATGAAGTTAACAACGATGAGATGCAGATCGGAAAAGCTAAAGAGGTAGCTGAACTTTTAAATATCCAACTCACCAAAAAAAATAAAAACATAGTAGAAAACTCTGTAAAAAACCCACTATTAGCTGGTGTGCCTGCTGTTTCGTTTGAGAGATACTTATCTCGTCTTATTAGTGAGCAAAAGTATACGATCATAGTTGTAAAGCAAAAGGGCAATCCACCAAAGATCTCACGCTACATCTCACAAATAGTATCACCAGGAACAAACTTTGATTACATAGTTGACAATGATGATAACTATATAGTTTCACTTTTGGTCGATAAAAACCGTGATATCTACACAGTTGGCTACTCTGCGATCGATGTTACAACAGGAAAAACTTGGCTTTACGAGTCACACGGGACAAGTGAAGACCCATCATATGCACTTGATGAAGTTTTTAACTTGCTAAATGTTTATAGAACAAGTGAGGTTGTGATCACGTTTTTAGATGGCATAGATGATCAACGACATGTTATGCAGTACCTTGAGATCGCAGAGCATTACCACTATAGTGTAAATAACTCCCGTGTAAAGATAGACTTTCAAAATGAGCTTTTTAAAGAGGTCTATCAGATCCGCTCACTTCTCTCCCCGATCGAGCATCTTGACCTTGAACGCAGCCCTATGATCACAGAAGCTTTAGCGATCCTTGTTAACTTTGTTATAGAGCACGATTACCACATTGTTCAAAAACTCTCAACTCCAGGGATCATAGACAATCGCCGTTTTATGTATCTTGGAAACAACGCATTAGAGCAGATGGGGATCATCTCAAAAGATAGACGTGAGTTTACACTCTTAAAGATGATGGACAAAAGCTCAACTGCGATCGGACGCCGCCTTTTAAAAGAGAGACTGCTAAATCCGATCATGGAGCGTGAGGAGCTGGAGAGGCGTTATAATCTGATCGAGAGGGTAGGTTCTCATGTAAGGTTTTTAGATGAAACTATGCGTGGTATTTATGATCTTCAAAGGCTTGCACGTAGACTAAATCTAGCAAGACTACATCCATTTGAGATGAACCATATATATGATTCAGTTTTAAGTGTAAAAGAGTTGATGCTTTATGTTAAAAAACACAAGATCCAGCGTACCCCTTTTTCTGAGTTTGAGATAGATGAGTTTTTGCGAGATATTCAAAAAAGTATAGACTTAGATGTCTCACGCCGTTTTACAAACCAGAGTGTAGATGATAACTTTTTGATGAGTGGAGTTGATGAGGCTATAGACACGCTTGTAAAAGAAAACTCTGTGATGATTATAGCGTTTGAGGATATTATGGCTAAAATTGAGCTAATGTTAAAAGAGGCAAATGCATCTAGTTCAAACCGCCTAGTTACACTTGGGCTTTTGGAAAAAGAGGGGTACTATATATCACTCTCAAAAACACGCTTTTCTATGATCGAGAGTGAGTTTAAAAAAGATGAGGAGTTTAGTAAGTTTAATGTTAAAAAACTAACTAACAATGTAAAAATAAGCTCAGAATTTACAGATAACCTCTCAGATCAGATCATGAAAAACCGTCGCAAAATCATAACTCTTGTAAAAGAGAAATACATCCAGCTTCAAGGTGTTTATGAACGTCGTTATGCACTTTTGTTTGATCGCATTATCTCTTATGTAGCAGATCTAGATGTTGGTGTTAGCTCATCAAAGGTAGCACAAGAGTATAACCACTCACGCCCAATGATCGTAGATGTCAAAGAGGATGAAAACTTTATGCAGCTTATGCAGCTTCGCCACCCTCTCATTGAAGTTCAAGAGCGTGGTGGGATCTATGTGCCAAACGATATTGTTATGGGAAATCGCGACTATATGGATCTCCCACACCCAAAAACTGTGATGCTAGATGTCTCAGTTCATGATGGACACGATGTAAATGGTGTACTACTTTATGGTATAAACTCAAGTGGTAAAAGCTCATTAATGAAAAGTATTGGGATAGCTACACTTATGGCTCAAAGTGGATTTTTTGTATCGGCTAGTGTTATGAAGTTTTCTTTGTTTGACTCACTCTTTACACGTATAGTATCGCGTGATAATCTGGCAAAAGGGCTGTCAACTTTTGCAGTTGAGATGCTTGAGATGAAAAATATATTTAACCGTGCTACTTTGAGATCTTTGATCTTAGGTGATGAGATTAGCCATGGGACTGAGACACTCTCAGGTGTCTCAATCGTAGCATCTGCTATTATGAAGCTATCAAAGATCCGCTCATTGTTTTTGTTTGCAACACATCTACATCAACTCTCAACCATGAGTGAGATCGCATCGCTAAAAAATGTAGTCGATCTTCACCTTAGTGTAGAGTACGACGAAGAGAAAGATGCACTTGTTTTTAACAGGGTTTTGCAACCTGGAAGTGGAAGTAGTATATATGGACTAGAGTTTGCAAAATCTTTACATATGGATGATGAGTTTTTAGATAATGCAAACAAGATCAGAAAACGGCTTGCAAAAGATTTTGATGAACTTGAACTTCTTGTAAAGAAAAAAACATCCAAGTACAACAAAGATCTGTATGTGACAAAGTGTGTGATCTGTGGGGCTATGGCAGAAGATGTCCACCATATTAATAATCAAAGCTTAGCAGATAGGGCTGGTTTTATAGATCATTTTCACAAAGACTCAAAACACAACCTTGTCCCACTTTGTCGTGATCACCATAAAGAGATACACGATGGAGCGATCCGAATCGATGGTTTTGTAATGACTTCAAATGGATTGGAATTAAAATATGAAAAGCAGATCTCTAAGCCAAAGCCAAAAGAGGTAGATAAGCCAGAGATAAACGAGTCTAAAAAAGACAAAAGTAAAGGTTTTGTTTTAGATGACTGGGACTAAGAGGTAGCTTTAGTAGGGATAGATACACTAAAGCAACAGCCATCTTTGGTGTTTTTAGCCCAAATATCTCCTCTCATCCTTGATTCTATGATATTTTTAGCAATATATAGACCAATACCCGTACCATTTGCATTTTGTTTTGTTGAGAAGTATGGATCAAATATATGCTCAATCACATTGTTTTTGATTCCACCACCATTATCACAGATCTTAATAGTTACGTGGTTGTTTTGGCATGAAATTTTAATATATATTTTTCCCTCAAGTGAATCATCTTTAGCTTTTTGTTGTTTGATCGCATCTTTTGAGTTGTTTAAAATAATGATAATCACTTGTTTAAACTCATTTTCATAACCATAAATGAGCAACTCCTCTTTGGGGTTTTGGTAATTGATTTTCAAATTGATATTGGAGTAAAATATCTGTTTACCAATGATTTCAAAAATCTCGTCCAACGCTTTTTTAATGCCAAAAAGAACTTTTTTGGTTGAGGGTTTTAGAAAATTCCTAAAATCACTGAGTGTTTTTGACATGTACTGAATTTGTATCATGGAGTCTTTTACAAATGATTCCATCTGAATCTTTTTAATTTCATTAAGCTTGTAAGAAAGCTCAATATCTTGAACTTGTGCGGAGAGTTCAACTAAGGGTTCATTCCATTGGTGAGCAATGGCTGCAACCATGTCGCCCATTTCGGCTAATTTACTTTGTTGAATTAAAAACTGCTTTTCTTGAACCCTTTGAGTAATATCATCCATAATACAAACGATGCCTCCAAGGGTGCCATCGATGTTCTCATATACGGCTTTATTTAAGATAAAATAACGCATTTTATCATCAAAGTGCAAGGTAAGTTCAGTTGTATATGTGCCTTGATGTTTTAATAAGTGTTTATCCACACCAATGTTTTTTAAAGCGATATTTTCAGGAAAATAATCAAATGCAGTTTTTCCAACAACGTCTTGTTTTGTACAAGAAAAGAGTTTGGCAAAACTTAAATTACACCCTAAAAATTTGCCATCAATGTTTTTATAATAGATGGGATTGGGCAAAGTATCAAGCAGCACTTGATCAAACTTTATGCGGTTGGATAAATCTTTTTCAACCACTTTTCGTCGTTGGATATTT
>JBEPWC010000199.1:0-4203 GCA_041642615.1 Sulfurimonas sp.
TTTCTTCTTTTTCCTTTTTATAACTCAACCTATATTTGTCGCATTTAGTAACACCATAAAAGTGCAATCTCTTTTGTAGCCTGCTATTAGTGTCTACACAGTTAATGCCGTTGTCTTTTAATTTATTAGCTAACTCTTTTGCAACATGAAACTTGTATACAAAATGCTTTTTTGGATCATCTATAAACCTATATAGCTCTTTGTTGAAGATCACAATAACCACGTTTAGTATTAAAAGTACCAAAGAGATCTGAAACATAACTCTGTAAGTTTTTCTAAACTCCTTTAATCTAACTCTATATGAGTTTATGAAACGTTTGGATGCAAGAGGTAGTGCTATTATAAGGTATGGTGCAAAATACTCTATTTCAATCTCTTGTCTAAAAGATAAAAGCAAAGAAACTAAAAAACCTGTAGCAGAGATAAACCAGACTATATCCTCTTTATCATCTAGGTACTTTCTATATAAAACAAAAACCATATATATAAAAACTATTGGGGAAAAAATAGCTGAATATAGTGCTAAAGTATCTAAAAAGTGCCCACTTGGTTTACCATGAGCGTCTATTCCATACAAGAAAAAAGATATAAACATCATAGATAGGCTAAATATAAGTAGCTTTTTGTCTTTTTTAAATACCCCATATATAGATAAAGCTAAAAATAGATATAAAAAACTACTCTCATTTAGTGCAAAAAAAGCTAATAATGTATAGTAAAACTTTTTATAACCCCTTAGATATAGCCATATAAAAAGCAATAGTCCAAATATTATAAAGCCAGCTTTGTTTAGGACTAATGCAGAACTTAACACGCCGGGCAATAATATAAATATAGAGACAGTCCACAGCCTATTATAATTATCTTTTATATAGTGTTTTGATATATCAAAAACCAACAATACACTAAGTATATGCACCAAAATAACAGGCAACCTTAAAGCAAAATCACTATGACCAAATATAAAGAGACTAACTTTTGTAACTAGTTGAAGTAAAGATAGATCTCCGTATAAGACTAAAGCTTCATAATAAGAGATCGATATTTGAGATGTTTGAAAAAAAAGATTTAATCCATCAAGTCCTAAAATAATAAGGAAGATGATTTTATACTTCATATTTTAAGAAAATTTCCTATCATCTCATGACCATATTGGCTCATTATAGATTCAGGATGAAACTGAACACCGTATATATTTTTACCCTTTATTTTTAGTGCCATGATCTCTTCATCATCTGTTGAGAATGCAGTTGGAACGATCAAGTCTGTAAGGCTATTTTTGTCTACCACTAACGAATGGTATCTTGTAGCTATGAAATCTTTTGGGAGACCTTTAAAGATCTCAAACTCCTCTGTTTGCTTAATGGTAGATGTTTTTCCATGCATCATATTTTTAGCTCTAACAACCTTAGCACCAAAAACCTGAGCAATACTTTGATGTCCCAAACAGATCCCAAATATTGGCAGTTTGTCCTTAAAGTGTTTGATCACATCAAGTGTAACTCCCGCTTCATCTGGTGAAGCTGGTCCGGGTGAGATTATTATTTTTTCTGGGTTTAGAGCTTCGATTTGCTCTACACTTAATTCATCATTTCTAATAACTTTTAGATCTGCACCCAACTCTTTGCAATACTGAACAATGTTATAAGTGAAGCTATCGTAGTTATCGATCATTAAAATCATATCTGTTCCAAGTAAAATTTTGTTTGCTAGTATATCTGTTTCGCACTTTTATTTTACTTATTATCCTCTTTCTTAGCTTTTTCCAAGTACGCACCACTTCCAAGTAAAACAGCTATCCATTTTGTGTTTTGGTTTGTATCAAAAGCTATTTTTGCCATTATGGTTAAAGGGATTGAGAGAAACATCCCTACAGTCCCAAGCAACCATCCCCAAAAAAGTAATGATAAAAACACAATAAGTGCAGATAGTCCAAGCCCTCTACCCATAATCTTAGGTTCAACTATAGATCCAACTACTACATTTACCACTAAGTACACGATCGCAACCAAAGAAGCACTCAATCCACCCAGCTGAACAAGTGTTAGCAAAACTGCAGGGACTGCTGCTATGATTGAGCCTATATTTGGTATAAAGTTTAATAAAAATGCCAAAAATGCCCAAAGAAAAGCGTAGCTAGTGCCTATGATAGTTAGTGCTATCCAGATCACAAAACCTGTCAACAAGGATATAACAGCTTTTAAGATCATATATTTTTTAATTTTTTCTATGATCTCTTTAATATGTTCTACACTCTTTGACATACCACTAGCAAAACTTACTTTTTCTATAAAGTGGCTTGATTCTAAGAGCATAAAAACTAAGGTAAACAAAACAACAAACCCATTGGCAAACATAGACCCCATGCTTTGAACTATCTGTGTAGAAAAAAGCATAACTTGTTTAGAGTCTACTATTTTTGCGTACTCATTAAATGGGATCTCTAAGCCAAACCCTGCAGTAAAGGATTCAAAATCCTTAAAATATCGTATCAGTTGGGATTGATAAAAGTCAATGTTTGAGCTAAAGTCTCTTGTAGAGGAGCCCAAAAGATTTCCCACCAAGATCAAAAACATACTAAATAAACCGATAACCAATACTAGAGATATAGAATCTGCTAAACCTTTTTTTCTAAAAAAATTGTAAATTGGAGAGAGGATAATCGCTAAAAACAAAGACAATAAAAATGGCACTATGATCTCAGAGGCACTTTTAATCCCTGCTAAAACCACAACAACACTTGCCATTACTATAAAAGAATAACCAATACTATGTGTTTTCATACATATATCCTTAGTTTAAAATCTGTTTTTTATTTGTAAGTTGCTGCAAGTAGTTTGAGATGTTAATAAGAGCAAATGTAACTAAAAAGATCATAAGTCCTGGGAAAAAACTAACCCACCAAGCTATCTCAATAACATCTTTCCCACCACTTAGTATAGTACCCCAACTCATCTGAGGTGCCACAATACCAAGACCTAAAAAACTAAGTCCTGACTCTGCTAGTATAGCACCACCTACACCAAATGTAAAACTTACAAAATAGATCGGTGCTAAGATTGGTGCGTAGTACTTAAAAAGTATTTTTAGTCTTGAAACATTTGCAATATTTAGTATTTTTATATACGGCTGAGTTGTTATTTTAAAACTCTCAGATCGTATAAGTCTAGCTGTAGTCATCCAGCCTGTGATCGAGATAATAATAATCAAAACCCATGCTGATGCATTTACATAGCTCACCAATGCCAAAAGTAAAAAGAAAGTTGGAAATGTTAAAAAAAGATCTACTGTGATCACAAAAGCCTTATCAACACCACCTCTAAAATAACCAGCGAGTGCACCTAAAAAAAGCCCTATTAACGAAGCTATAAAAGCACTTCCAACTCCTATGATTAACGATACTTTTCCACCCTCTATCACTCTAGCAAAAATATCACGCCCTAACCTATCTGTACCCATTATATGCTCTATAGATGGAGCTATAAGTATTTTTTGAGAATCAAGTGAGTATGGATCAACTTGATACACAAATGATCCTAAAAAAGATAGTATAAATATGCCAATAATTATTGCAATGCTAACTTTAGGCATAAAAAGGACTTACTGTTTTAGACCTAGTAGTGTCTGCATCATCTGATCAACTGTAGTTATCACTTTTGCCGCAGCCCCATATGAAGTTTGATACTTAATGAGATTTGTCATCTCTTCATCTATGCTTACTTTTAGATCAGACTGGTATTCAAGTTCTGTAGCTGTAAACTTAGCTGTTATCGTTTCGTTATGCAAAATGGCTGCATTTGCCTCTGTACCAACATCTGTAGCTACAACATCAAACATACCATACATAGTTGTTTCATAGTTTATATTACCAACTTTAAAATCATACTCTTCATATTGTTGTTGCACTATATCTAGTGCAAGATCAGCATCACCAGCTGATGGCGACTTACCTGCATTTATATCTGTAGGATTATATTTAAAATCAGATGCTAAAGATATACTTCTTGCATCTTTACCATCAAAAAATCTATTTAAGCCCATAGCACCTGCAAAATTGGTGCCGCTGTTAAAGTCCTTGTTTTGATTTAACTGATCTTCAATACTGAAACTATAACCTTTGCTAGTTTTATCAGGATTCATAAACAGTTCCATTGTATTTTCGCCATCTGCTAATGTAGCCCAGTTAAACTGTAAAAAATCATC
>JBEPWC010000200.1:0-4200 GCA_041642615.1 Sulfurimonas sp.
TAACTCAGTTACATCATCAAAGGACAAAATCCTATGTTCATCTTGTTCTGGAACGGATTGAGATTTAAGCAAAAAGTGATGAACCTTTTCATCTGTATCGATCATTTTTACATGAAAGATCTTGTCTTCATCAGAGGCAATTGAGTCATACCAATCTTTATCCCCGTTATATAAAAAACCATCATGTGGTAAAAACAAAGACCCAATATCGCCATACTTTTTTTCATACTCTTCAAGAGTTGAAACATTAAAATAATCTAAAAATATCTGATTTGCAATAACTGGCTTTTTTCCAACCAACATCACAACCATTGAGCTTTGATACTGAAAAATATTTTGTAAATTTTTATAAAAAAGTTGATTATTCTGCTCGTTCTTTATCTCAACAATAGCATCATGGAGTGCATCACCTAAAGCACTAATACTTACAGGCTTTTTTAAAAACCTAAACACACCTATTTCTATAGCATCCATAAGTTTGTCTTTATCATCATATGCAGACATTATTATAAATTTACACTCTGGGAATATCTTTTTTACTTTTTTGCCAAGTGTTAAGCCATCCATATTTGGCATTTTAATATCTGAGATCACAATCTCTGGTCTGTATTTAGATATTATTTTTAACCCCTCTACACCATCTTCTGCGGAGCGAACATCATCAAAAACTTTTTTTAAAAGCTTAACAGCATCATGCCTAAGTGCGTTGTTATCCTCAACATAGACAATTTTAAAGCCTTTTGATAATGCTTGTAAATCTTTAAAATTTCCCATAATCTTTATCTTTTTACTTAATTTTGTCTACTCATTTAAAAGTACCTCAAGATCTCTTAAATTGCTAAGTTTATCTGGATCTATTTTTATGTTTTGTTTTGAACAATACAGATTGTTTTTACTCAAAAAAGGGAGTTGGTTTATACTATCTATCTCTATATTTAGCTCATCCTTACTAAGGATAACAAAGTCATCTCCATGGATTCTAAATATTAAAGCACTCTCATACATCTTTTTAAGTTTACTAGCTAACTTGTAAAGTATCTCATCACCTTCTGACCAACCAAACTTTTTATTGTACTCCCCAAAATTATGTAGATAGATCGCATTTGCACTAAAGTAGTTTCTATCTACATGGTTATTGTTTAAAATAAAATCTAAATAATGTGTATTATAAGTGGCTGTTAGCTGATCTTTAAAAAAGTATGAAAACCTCTCTTGTTCGATCTGTGTTACAGGTATTTGAGATATATATTCAACCTCCTTAAGGTTTTCAAAAACCCCAAGTGCAGCCTTTACAACATCTGGATCAAACTGTATACCTGAGAGATTTTTAATCTCATACATAGCCTCATCTACACTCTTTTGAGTTTTGTATATCCTACTTGTTGTCATCGCATCAAAAGCATCTGCTACTATCATAATTCGAGCTAGTGGTGGTATCTCTTTAGCTCTTAATCCACGTGGATAACCTTTGCCATCATAGCGTTCATGGTGGTAGTGCATTATATCTGAGAGTTTTTTATACATTGGTACTTTATGTAAAAGGTCATAACCAACACTTACATGCTCTTTTATCAGATCATACTCTATCTCACTAAGCTTTCCTGGTTTTAGTAAAACTGCATCTGGTGTAGCTATTTTTCCTATATCGTGAAGGATTCCAGCTTGGTAGATCAGGTCACAATCTTCATCGCTATAACCAAGCTCACATGCGATAAGACTACAGTAGTTTGCAACCCTTTGGGAGTGTCCACCGGTGTAGGTATCTCTATCTTCTATCATCTCAACTAAAGCAAGCAGTGTTTGTTTAAAGTTTTCAGTTTTATTTTTTTCAGCCTCTACAAGTTTTTGTGATCTTTGTTTGACAAGCTCTTCTAAATGCTCTTTGTAAAGATCATTTTCTTTAAATTTTGTAAGTTTTTGAACACTTTTTAAAAGTGTTGAGTTTAGTTGATCATACTCTATAGGCTTTATAATATACCCATTTATCCCCATCTTTATCGCATCTTGAAAATACTTAGATTCACTATATCCAGATATTATAATAATCTCTTGGTTTTCATTTAACTTCTTGATCTTTTCACTCATCTCAAGACCACTTATCTTAGGCATAGATATATCAGATATAACTATGTCATAGATTTTTTTATTGTACATCTCAAGACCCTCTTGCCCATCTCTAGCAACATCCACATGTTTAAAGAACTTATCTAAATATTGACTAGCAGATCTTCTGAGAGTATCATCATCTTCAACATAGAGGATCTCAAAAGACTCTCCCAAATCTTTTAACTCAGAAACAACACCCACTATAAACCTTTTTTAGTTACTAACTTATCTAAAACCTCAACGATATGTTCTAACTGTAGCGGTTTTAGCAAAATGCTTTCACAAAGACATCTATCTTCACCATCTTGTTCTACAGATCCTGTCACGATCACTAAAAAAGCACCTGTTTTGTTTTTGTTAAGCTCTCTAAAAAGACTCCAACCATCCATACCTGGCATATTGGCATCACTAATGATCAGATCGTATGATCCATTTTCTTTCTTATAAAGCTCAAGTGCTTCTTGACCATTTTTTGCCTTATCTACATTTTTAAAAAGCTTATTAAAAAACTCCTCAGTTGTGCTTAAAACATCTTCTTCATCATCAACTATCAACACTTTGAGGTTTTGAACCTTTTCTTTTAAAGACTTCAGATCGATCATTTGAGGATCCTTTTTTTTCTTTACTTTAAATATTTTAGCATAATATTTAAGTTGTGATATAATTTTTCACAATTATTGCCTTTAGGATAACATTTTTATGAGCCGCTACTTACTAAAAGATTCACAAAAGAACTTAAAAGAACATATCTCTAAGCTCCTTTTTCAAAGAGACAAAAGTATAGTTTTTGTACTGCACAATGGAAGACTAGTAGCTTCAAACGAAGCTTTTTTAGAGTTTTTTAAACTAGATTCCATAGAGGACTCGCTAAAGAATAAAGACCTTTTATCAAGCTTTTTAAGACCATCTCAAAACAGCTATGCAATAAGTTCAGATAAAGAGCTTTTAGATAACTTTATTCTAAAAGACTCAGATGAGAAATACCTACACGATAGATCTATGAAAAAAACTTTTTTAGTATCTGTTTCACAAAACAAAAGTTTAGAACTTTGTGTTGTAAGCTTACATGAGGTTACATCATTGTTTACAAAGATGCAATACTACGAGTTTGGAACAAAATCTTCAAACATAGGTATCTGGGACTGGAACTTAGAAGAAGGTAGTATTTTTTTCTCTACACAGTGGAAAAAGATGCTAGGGTATGATGATCATGAATTGCCAAACAAACTAGAAACTTGGTCTAAACTAATACACCCAGATGACGTAGAAAATGCCCTATCAGATATACAAAAAAATCAAAATGCTCAAACAAAGAGCTACATAAATCAACATAGACTTAGACACAAAGATGGTCGCTGGATATGGATCCTAGATAAAGGGGAAACTTTTTTTGACAAAGATGGCAAAGCTGTAAGGATGATCGGTACTCATAACGATATTAGTGATATAAAAGCATATGAACAATCTCAAAAGTTTCATAAAAAGCGATCTGATGTTTTGCTAAAACTACCATCTATTGCTGAGGGTGTAGATGAAAAAAGACTTATTGAGCTAGCTCAAAACTACGCAAAAGATCTTACAAACAGTAGTTGCTCTTTTTTACACTTTGTAGATCAGAAGCAAAAATCTACTGAGCTAACAACTTGGTCAGATCAAAATGTTAGAAATGACATAATAATCCCTGTAGTTGAGAACAAAAAAGTTGTTATGTTAGCTGGAGTTGGCAACAAAATACAAGACTATAGCGATATAGATGTAGAGACTCTAAAGCTTATAGCAAATACAACATGGAGGATTGCTCAAAGAAAAAGGACTATAAAAAAGCTAAAAGATCAAAAATATCTCTTTGACACAACACAAAAGATCGCAAAAATAGCAAGTTGGGAATGGAGTGTGAAACAAGATAAACTTATTGGTTCAAAAGAGTTTTACCTCCTAACAGGCCTACTAGATAACACAGATGTTAAATACACACTAGAAGATTATTCAAAGATGATTGATCATGAGTATGTAGATCTTTTTTACTCAAGTATAAAAGGCACTCTAGATAATAACTCCAATTGTGAAATAGGATATAAGTTTAAAAATGCAAAG
>JBEPWC010000201.1:0-4148 GCA_041642615.1 Sulfurimonas sp.
CTTTACTCAAACCTCTCCCATTCAAACCATAGTGTCAAGGATCTTGAACTCCCACGTTTTAAACTAGAGAGCATGCTTGAAAATGAGCTTGAAAAGATCAAAGAGTCTTCAGTATATGCGAAAGAGTTAGGACTAGAAGTTGCGTGCGGACATGGACTAAACTACGCAAATGTTCATCACATGATGGATATTAAAGAGATCACTGAGTTAAATGTAGGTCAAAGCATCGTAGCTAGAAGTGTATTTACAGGACTAAGTCAAGCGATCAAAGAGATGAGACTCTTAACAACTCGCTTATGAAAAAAATAGCTATAAGTGTCGGCGATCTAAACGGTGTAGGGATCGAAATAGCACTAAAATCACACTCTGTGATCTCAAAACTATGTGATCCCATCTACTGCATAAATAAAACTATGCTCTTTAGGGCTGCTAAACTTTTAAACATAGAGGTCCCAAAAGATTTTAAAACTGTTGATATGGATGGTGACTTTGAGATCAAGCCATCTGTTGTAGATGCAAAAAGCGGCAAGTTTTCATACGATAGCTTTAAAAAAGCGATAGAGCTTTGTGAGACAAAACAAGCAGATGCACTAACAACTATGCCAATCCACAAAGAAGCATGGCTAAAATCTGGTGTTAAGTACAAAGGTCATACAGATATGTTGCGTGATCACTTTGAAAAAGATGCTATTATGATGCTAGGGTGTGAGATGATGTTTGTAGCACTTTACACTGAACATATCCCACTAAAAGAGGTAGCATCAAAGATCAAACAAAACCTACTTGAGACATTTTTAATAGATCTACACAACTCCCTGCCAAAAGCAAAAATAGCAGTTCTTGGCTTAAACCCACATGCTGGTGATAATGGCGTTTTAGGCAACGAAGAGCGTTCGATTGAACAAGCCATAAAATCAGTAAATGAAAAGCTAGGTTATGATCGCTATGATGGCTGTTTAGTCCCAGATGTAGCTTTTACACCACAGACAAGAAAAAAATATAACTATTATGTTGCAATGTATCATGATCAAGGCTTAACACCGCTCAAAGCACTCTACTTTGATGAGAGTATAAATGTATCTTTAAACCTCCCAATTATCCGCACTTCTGTGGATCACGGTACAGCATTTGATATAGCATACAAAGCAAAAGCAAGAACAAAAAGTTACATAAATGCAATAAAATATGCTATAAATTCCTTTAATTAAGCTTATATTTACCACTCAGTTGAAAAATAATATTTAACATGTTCTAAAAAAATGCTAGAGTTGCACTATGAATAATTTTGAATTAGTACTTAGAGAGCACAATCTAAAAGCTACAAAACAAAGAATTGGTATTTTATCTATTATGCAAGATATGGGTCATATAAATATTGAGGACCTTTATAAAAAAGTAAAAAGTATGTTTCCAAATATATCGCTTGCTACTCTTTATAAAAATATGCATTTGATGCTTGAAAACAAACTACTAACTGAAGTCAGTGTAAAAAATTCGAAAACACTTTATGAGATCACAAAAGACTCACATGCACACGTGCACTGCGAAAACTGTGGTAAGGTTTACGATATTAATTTTGATTTTAATCAGATCAACATAGACAAAGATGGGTTTGAGCTAAAAGATACACAGATTATATTTAGCGGTATTTGTAAAAACTGTAACTAGCCTGTGTGTGATCACACTCTTGGCTCTAACTAAAGCTACTCTCTAGTATCTGTGTCACTTTAGCTACCTGCATAGGTTTGTAGTAGTGGTATCCTTGAGCTTCAAAACACCCATTTTTTTGTAAAAACTCAGCTTGTTCTTGTGTCTCAACTCCCTCTGCTATTATAGTTAACTCTAAGCTCTTAGATATAGCAATAATAGCACTGACTAGCTCCATATCTTCTTTATCGTTTGGTATATCAAATATAAATGATTGATCAATTTTGATCTTATCAACAGGCAGACGTTTAAGATATGAAAGAGATGAATGACCAGTTCCAAAGTCATCAACTGCCAACTTAATTCCAAAGGATTTTAACTTATTTAATACCACTACTGCATGTTCAGGGTTGCGCATAACTTGAGTTTCTGTCACTTCAAGCATCACAGAACTTGGAGAGATTTTTGAGTTGGTTAATGCAAGTTCAAATGCATCTAAAAAATCTTTATTATCAATCTGAATCATGGATAGATTCATAGAGAGCACACCAGGATTCAATCCCGCATCTTCCCATGAAACAAACTGCTTCATAGAATTATACATCACCCATCTATCAATCTCAACAATCATCCCTGTTTCCTCAGCTAAAGGTATAAACTTACCAGGAGGAACCAAACCAGCTTTTGGGTGTCTCCACCTAACTAGAGCCTCCATACCAATAATTTTATTTTTAACCATATTAACCTGAGGTTGAAAAAAGACTTCAAACTCCTCATTTTTAATAGCATCTCTTAGCTCTGTTTCAAGTGAGATTCGCTCTAATGCTTTTTGGGTCATATCGTTTGTATAAAATTTATATGTATTACGACCATCATCCTTGGCTTTATACATTGCAGCATCAGCATTTTTAATTAACTCATCAGCATTTTTGCCGTTTGATGGATAGACAGATATCCCCATGCTAGCAGTGATATAGACTTGACGGTTATTATCAAGTACAAAGACATCTTCAAAAGCCTTCACTATCTTTTGTAAAATATCTACTATAATCTCCTCATTATTGATCATATCTATCAAAAGTAAGAATTCATCTCCCCCTATCCTAGCTATTGAATCACTGTTGCGAAATACTTTTTTGAGTTTTGAAGATACCTTCATTAAGAGGCTGTCTCCAACATCATGGCCAAACGAGTCATTAACCTCCTTAAACCTGTCCAGATCTATAAACACAACTGCGAGTTTTTTATCATATCGATCACAGTAGAGTATAGCTTGATTAAGTCTATCTATAAATAACAATCTATTAGGTAGCTTTGTCAATGCATCATGTTCAGCTAGATACTGAAGCTTTAACATACTCTCATCAAAAGCTTTTGCTAACTCCTCAAGCTCATCGTTTGTTCCAAGTGGACTACATAGTAAATTGTTCTCATCGCTAGATGCTTTTACTCGACTATGAAGTTTTAAGATCGGTTCTATCATATAGTTTGCTATAACTGCTGCTACTAAAATACCAATAGCAACAAACATTACACCTATGATAGATAAAACAAAAATAGAATCTTCTATAGGAGCATTATAAACTGAGTTGGAGATACCTAGCTCTATATCGATACCAAGCTCCTTAAGTAGTGGCATATCTATGTGAAAATGGTGCCTATATGACTCATAATTTTTATTTTTATCTAGATTGTACTCGTAGATTGTTGTATCTTTATTTAATAGTTTTAAATATGTGTCCTTATCTAAAGAGACTGTACGTTTTACAATATCGTTAATGTTAAAAGAAACAATTACTGCTCCCTGTGTCGTATCGTAGTATTTAATAGGAGATACTATAACTATCTGATTAGTCTGTTCTTTTAAATACACAGATGTTTGTCCAACTGCCAGTGCTGTTCTTAGATCTGAAGAATTCTTATAAGATGGTACTCTGTCTTGAGTTTGAAAAATTGGAGTACCATAAGGATCTACAACATCTAAAGAGTCAACATCTTTACCATCCATAAAGTTATCTACAAGTTTAGGTAAATAACTTTTTCTCCCATCCTTGTCTGTCATAGAGTTTATCATCAACTCATTTCTTGTTAATAGCTGAGTATTTTCAACCAAGTATGCTATACGTTGCTCTATACTTTTGTGTAATGAAGCCGCCTTATTTTGTAAGAGAAAGTTGACTTGTGAGTTGATCTGTTTTTGAACAAGAACTAAAACTACGACTGTCATAACAATAATTGCCAGTGCTATAACAACACTATTTAGCAATACAACCTTAGTTCTAATACTACGTATACGATTAAATATTTTATTAAAACTACTAGTCAATAGGGACAATTCTTCCAACCTTATCATACTTTGCAAAGAAAAAATCATCAGTACTAAGTGCATCATGCCTTGTTTTTGTAAATGGTTTTTTGTAGTACTTTACAGCACCATCATAAGATGGTAGATCTTCTAATGCTTCTTTAACTTTTACCCGATCAGTTGAGCCGGACTTTTT
>JBEPWC010000202.1:0-4137 GCA_041642615.1 Sulfurimonas sp.
TGTGAGTTTTCCAGCTACTGTTTTAGATATCGTAAAGATGGGTCGAACTGCTCAAAGAAAACTATTTTCAAACATGTCAAAAGAGGATCACACCCTTGTAGAGGATTCTATGAATCAGATGGATATAATGCATCTAAAAGATAAGATGGTTGGAACACTCTCAGGAGGTCAAAGGCAACGCGTTATGATCGCGCGTGCACTAGCTAGTAAACCTGAGGTTTTGATCCTTGATGAGCCAAATACTGGGGTTGATGTGAAATCTCAAAATAGGTTTTACTCACTGCTTAGAGACCTAAACAAAAATAGAGATATAACAGTGATCTTTGTAACCCACGACATTGGTGTGATCGCTGATGATATTGCAAGACTTCTAACAGTAAATCAAAAAGTTACAATATGCAATAACCCAAAACAAGCATTAAGTTGTGATGAGATGAGTGAGCTTTATGGTATAGATGCACATCTGATCCACAACCATAAGCATGGACACTAAGGTGGAGGTATAAGTATGTTTGAGATGCTTTCATATGACTTTATGCAACGTGCTTTTTTAGCTGGGATCATCATAGCTACACTTGCATCGATCAGTGGCACATTTGTAGTGCTAAAACGCTACTCCATGATCAGTGAGACCCTTGCACACTCCGCACTTTTAGGTGTTGCAGTTGGTTTAGTAGCTGGGTATAATCCACTTTGGGTAGCTGTAGTAGTAGCCCTCTTTAGTGCATGGCTGATCGAGTACTTGCGTGCAAACTTTACTATCTACTCAGATGCGGTTTTATCCATTTTGCTCTCAGGATCACTTGCATTAGCTGTGATCATAGTCTCACTAGGCGGTGCGTTTAATAACTCCCTTTTTTCATACCTTTTTGGCTCAATCCTCTCTGTAAGTGCTGAAGATGTTATAACCATACTGATCTTTGGTCTTTTAGCCCTTGGGATACTTCTTGCATTTTCAAAAGAGTTTTATTTTTTATCTTACGATGAAGAGGTTGCAAAAGTAAGTGGTGTAAAGGTTAAGTTTTTAAACTTTTTACTTGTAAGTGTAGTTGCGATCATCATCGCTTTGTCTATTAGGATAGTTGGATCACTCCTTATTGGTGCACTTATGGTTATACCAACTGTATCAGCTCTGCAGTATAAAAAAGGGTTTTTAAAAACAACACTTTTAGCTTTAGCTTTTGCGCTTTTTAGTGTTGTTAGTGGGATGGTTTTGTCTTACCATTTTTCACTCCCAAGTGGTGCTACCATAGTTTTATGTGTATTAACTATATTTATATTTTCAATAGTTGTAAATAAAAAACAATGAAAGTAAGCCAAGAGTTCTCAAAGTATGCAAGGTCATACAAAACATATAATATTATACAAAACAAGGTGATCAAACATCTTTTATCAAAATTATCAGATCTTGTACATAAACCTCATAACATACTAGATATAGGTTGTGGAAATGGAAGTTTATGTGAGATGATAGATTGGGAGTATGAGCACTTTACGGGGGTTGATTTTGCACCAGGGATGTTAGAGTTGCACCCAAAATCAGAAAAAATAGAGTGCATATACGGAGACTTTAACAACGACACACTTTTTGAGACCCTTTTGACATACAACTATGACTTTATTTTTTCAGCCTCAGCTCTTCAATGGGCAGATGATCTACAAAAAGTACTTGCAAACATAAAAGCTTTAGATGCACCAGTAGCACTTGCAATATTTACATCTGGAACCTTTAAAACCCTAAATGAAACCGCAAACTTAAATCCCTTGTTAAAAAGTGCTGAGTATATACAAGAGTTGCAAAAACAATATTTTGATATAAACTTTGAAGTTGTAAAATACAGCCTAGAGTTTGAAAATACCCACGATATGTTAAGGTACATAAAAAAGAGTGGGGTAAGTGGATCAAGAGGTGTTTTAAGTTACAAACAAACAAAAGAGCTAATTACAAACTATCCCCTCAACTACTTAGAGTTTGAAGTGGCATACATTAGCTCAATATAGGGGTTTAGATGAATTTTTACGCAGTAATAATTGGTACAGAGATCTTAAATAACAGACGCCAAGATAAGCATTTTGAGTTTTTAAAAGATGAGTTAGCAAAATATGGACACGAACTGTTTGCATCCTTGATCATAAAAGATGATGAGGTGCTTATGAAAAATACCTATGAGATGGTAAAAAAAGATCAAGATGCTGTACTATTTTCTTTTGGAGGCATTGGCTCAACTCCAGATGATCTAACCCGCGAGATCGCAGCTGATGTTTTTACATCAAAACCGCTAAAAACACATGAAAAGTTTAAACAAGATATTTTAGATAGATTTGGTAAAGAAGCTTATCCACACAGGATCCATATGGCAGATATCCCAGATGGGTCCGATCTTATATTTAACCCCATAAATAACATGTCTGCATTTTCATTACAAAATAGGTACTTTTTTGTACCAGGTTTTCCATCTATGGCCCACCCTATGCTAGAGGACGTGATCGCCAAAAACTTTAGTCAATCAAGAAAAAAATATCGTTATACATTGATCGCAAACACAAGTGAAAACACGCTAAACACCCTGATGCACAAGATCCCAAAAGAGATAGAACTATCATCACTACCTATGTTTAAAGACAATAAGCCTTTGGTGGAGCTATCGTTAAGTGGTTATATAGATCAAGAGGTTAGAGAGTTTTTTAATATGTTTATAGCGGAGTTAGAGTTAAAAAAGATAGAGTACAAGCTAACTTAATCATTAAACCCAAGTACTATCTCTTTTTCTAGATCATATAACTCATAACGTATATGTTTAAAGTTTTCACTTTGAGTTGCGTCATGAAGTTTAAAAAGCTCTTCTAAAACACGTGAGCTCTCCTCTGCACGTTTAAAGTTAGCAATCACTATGCTTTTAAGATCAACCCTGTCCATCTCACTTTGTGTTGTAGGACGTAGGACATCGTTTATGCTGTCTCTGTGCTTTAGTAAAGTATTTATGTCATCATATCTTGCTAAGTGTCTAAGTGATTTTAATCTTTTTGAGAGTTCTTTGTTGTTTTGAAAGTAGCGAAGAAGATCTTCAACCACTCTTATGCCCTCTTTTAGGCGGTTTAGATTTGCATCTATCACCCTGAAAACTTCAGGGGATAAATTTTCTTTAGTCATCACTTCCAAAGATACCAAATAGGTGTAGAAGTGCTGTAAAAATATTTAGGAAGTCTATATATAGTGCAATTGCACCATCGATTGGGGTCTCGTAGTTACCAGCTATAATATTTTGAGTATCGTATACAACTAGGATACTAAATAAAATAACTACAACAGCAGAGATACCAATAGCTAAGATAGGGCTACCTAAAAACAGGTTAATTATTGAAAATGCAAAGATCACTAAAACAGCGATCATTAAAGGTTTACCATAACCTGTAAAATCTTTTGTACTTTTAATAGCATAAAAACTCATACTACCAAAGATCAAAGATGTCATAGCAAATGCATTACCAATAACTGCTCCACCACCACTCATACCTAATGTGTGAGAAAGTAAAGGTGTCAACATTAAACCTGTCATAAATACAAATGCAAACATAACTGCTAAATTAATGCCCGGTTTACGTTTAACTGCAAACAGACCAAATAATAAAGCAATTTCAACTATAACAAGTGGTATATACCAAGATGCTATAGTAGATGCTATAGGCATACCAACATAAGCTCCAACAGCACCAGCCATCATTGAAGCTGCAAAAAGTTTATACGTCTCTTTTACAAACGTAACTATCTGAGCTTCGCTTCTTGACGTGCTACCATATTCAAAAGCATTGCCGCTTCTTGCATAATCACGATCATATAATCCCATAATCATTTTCCTTTTTTAGTTTTAAGTACAAGAATTTTACATATAAAGAGTAAACACATAGATACTAATTTAAAATGCTTACATATAAATGAAAACTTATACTACAAAAATAGTTGATAATAAAATCAACAATTTTTTTAAAATTTGTAATTCTTTTAAAAAACTATTGACATTAAAAAAAAGTTTCCCTATAATTCTGCTCCACAAACGCAAGAGACACTTCGAGTTGAAGGGTCATAGAGAGCTGTTTGAGATCATTGAAAACTAAGTAAGTAGACGGACTAACAACTAT
>JBEPWC010000203.1:0-4123 GCA_041642615.1 Sulfurimonas sp.
GGGTATCTGATTTTCCGGACCCTGGCCTGTTTCAGCAACCTGTTTCATAGCTTCAAACAGGTCCCGTCTGACATCCGGCTCAGCCGCTTGTTTGCGGCTGGCATCCAGACGACCACGGTATTGCAATGCCAGATCTTGGTTATAACCAAAAAAATCAGGCGTGCAAACAGCACCGTAGGCTTGCGCCACCGATTGCGTTTCATCATACAGATAAGGGAAGGAACACCCGTTTTGCTCAGCAACACGTTTCATGTTGTCAAAAGAGTCTTCCGGGTAATCAGCGACATCGTTGGCAGAGATCGCCACAGAGTTGATGCCGAGTTGTTTCAATTCGTTGGTATCGCGGACCAGCCGATCCAAAATGGCTTTAACGTAAGGACAATGATTACAGATAAACATAATCAACAGGCCGTTTTCACCCCGGAGCTTGTCTAAGGTCCAGATATTGCCATCTGTGCCGGGTAAAGCAAAATCAATCGCCGGCCGGCCAAATTCACATATTGGTGTTTCTGTACTAACCATAGGCTTCCGTTAGATTATTTAGATTTTCGACGCGCCTTCAACCGAAAATGACCATTATGGAAATAAATTTCGACTCGGGATCGTACCAGAAAAAATTTAACAACGCGAAATTAGGAATTTCAGCAGAAACCTGAACTTAGTAGCAGATGGCGACAATGTCGAAGCAGTTTACAATATGTTGCCAGCCAAGTTTGTCCTATAGCCTGCAGGGTCCATCCACGAAAAGTAGAATAACAAGAAGACATTAACGCAAAACCCAACGAACTTACCTTAAGATATACACGTATACGCTTTTAGCCGTTTATCTCAACTTTACTACTTTAAGATCCTATTGTGACCAAACATAAGCAGTCCAAAACCAAAAAAAGTTAAAAGTATCATCCATGTACTGCTATTTTTAATAACATCTGCGATCATATCTGTTTCTGATTTTTCTACTGATGACTTTTGAGCCTCATTTGTCTTAACATCTAATGGTTTTAACTCAGCAGATGAAGTGCTTGAGCTAAGCTTTGAAGTATCCACTTTTAACTCAAATGTATCGGTATAAGGCTCATAACAAAGACCCTGTTCAGAACATCCCTGGTAAGATAGTAAAAACTCAACCTCTTTAATACCATCAGATCCATTTAAACTCTCTAGATCAACTACAAATGTTGGTGAAGTGACATATGCCATATCGCCATGGTGCTCTACAGCTTCTGGGGAGTCAATATTTGCTATTTTTAGTCCACTACCCTCTGCTATTTCAAGTTTTATAGCTTCTTGGTAAAGGTATATATCCTTAGCTATCTCTACTTTTGCGACTATTTGAGAGTTTTCATTTACCTCAGCACTCGTTTTAAAAGCCTCTTCGGGCATAAGAAACTTTGGTGCACCCATAAGCGTTACAAAACTTAAAAACAATAGTAGTAATTTATTCATATATAATCCTCATTATTAATTATCGCTTATTATATTGAGATTTTATAAAATTAGTGTAAACTTTTAAATTTCACCAAGATCATTCCGGCAAACTTATCTTTTTTATAATACTCTACTCTGTAAATATCCCCACTCTTATCAACTGAAAAACGTTTTGGTATCTGGTTTTTTCTTATCTCTATATCTGTCTCAATCTTGCTTGATCCAACATATCCAATAACATTTACCCTATATCTAGTGTCATTTTTTACCAAAAATTTTTCATCCACCTCAACTATATCTCCAAACACAACACTTCTGCTATCTCCATCAACAATAAACTCAAACTCAGGTTTTTGTTCATCATGATCCATATAATCAGCTTTAAGTTTTGAGAGTCTTCTGTTTCCATACTGGATCGTGTACTCACTTCCATCTTTTATGATCGTAAGCAGAGGGTTACTTGCACGAAAATCAACCTCTTGATCTTTCTTCATTGGAACATATCGAATGTAGTTTCTTATCTTGCTAAGTGGAAGTTTTATCTTGTCATCATACAATGAGATGTATATATCATTATTTATAGCCCCATAAACACCATTTGGAGTCATTTCAAACTTTCTTTTAAACTCTATGCCCATGATCTGCATATACTTCTCTAACGCCAAAAGATGGTAATACACCCTCTCATGAGTCTTTAAACTCTTGCTTGCCTCATTTCCAAAAGCTGCTTTGTTGTTGTTGATCGCAAAGTATGTAAGGGTTTTTTCCATCTCTTTATCACCCTCATTTGTCCTTGTGTTGTGAACATGGTATATATGCTCATCTTTCATAAGGTAGTTGTTAACATGCTTTACTACATCTGAGGCTATTTTTTGAAGATCTCCATACTCTGTTTCTATCTTTGCCTGATCAATAATAGAACACTGTCCCCATCTATATGGTGAATACATATTATCTATGTAGTTTGGTCTGTAAAAGCCACTTCCATCATGAAGATTTACAACCATCTTTACACTCTCATCTTTTATGTAGCTTTTGATCCTCTCAACTATCTCATACTCTGGATCCTCACATGAAAGGTCTGCAAATTTTCTGTTCATATCTCCATAGCTTCCACGACTTCTATTTAAAATACTGTAGAAGTTAAGGTTAGGAACGATCCAAAGCGATCCTTTTGTTACCTCATAGTGTGTAGCCAATAAAGAAGCCGACAAGAATCCACCAGGTTCATCACCTTGGATACCACCTACAACTAAAAGAGTATTGTTGTTGTCTGCACCTTTTTTAATAAGGTTAAAATCGTAACTTTTAGTAGTTGATGATAAGAGTAGTGAACAGAGTAAGAAAAGTAGGCTAAATAACTTCAACATGCCAAGGTTCAAACCTTACTCCATCAAAGTTGTTGTGATCATATCTCATACCAATGTAGTTGAGTTTTGTCATTTTTGAAAATTCCTCTGTTTTAGCAAAATCTGCTGTAAAATTTTTGTATCCCCACCCTTTTCTACCAACGTCAAAGTCGCTAATACTGTGGTAAGAATATCCAGGTGGTGCTATGCTATGGCTAGCTTTTGTTATGTTTCCATTTAGATGGTAGATCTTATTGACATACAGGCTTAGCTGTTTTATGATGTTTCTAACACCAGAAGTCAAAATAAGCGTTGGTCCAACGTCGTTAAGTAAACTTTTGTAGTCATGTTCAGGCTGTCCTCTAAAGAGGTAGTGCCCTGTGTATGGAATCTTAACTACATCTTTTGATGATATAGACTTTTTAAGATCACCAGTTGTCCTTTTCCCATAAAAACCATACTTTGTAGGATCTTCAAAGAAGAGCCTATCGATCAAGTCAAGTTCATCTTTTGTAAACTGACCAATCTTAGAATAGTTTCTTGCATAGTATAGTGCATGACCGTAAGAGATCGTGTTAAAGTTACCAAAACCAACATATGATCTTAGTCTTTTTAGCCTATGGTTTAAGCTAACAAGTGAACGCCATTCATCACCATGTAGATATATGTCAGTTTCATTTGCACACATCTCTTTAGCAAAAACAGGTGCTAACATAGTACCTAGTAGGAAATCTCTTCTTTTCATAGATGCGATTATATCTAAAAAATATTTATTAATACATCTTTTTATCTGCTTTTTTTAGCCACTCATCAAAAAGCTCGGCATTTTTTTGATGATCTATTTGTTCTAACTTAAGATCACTCTCTTTACCACCAATCATCTCATAAAAGTTTTTATCATCAAAACCACCATGTGCTGCATCTTCTTTTGTCGCACCATAGTAAAGTGTATCGATCCTAGCCCAGTAAATAGCCCCAAGACACATAGGACATGGGTAGCATGTAGTGTAGAGTTCACATCCACAGAGATCAAAAGTTTCAAGTGCTTTAGAGGCTTTTCTTATAGCGTTGATCTCAGCGTGAGCAGTTGGATCATTTGTTTTTAAAACCTCATTGTGTGCATAAGCTATAATCTTGCCATCTTTTACAACAACTGCACCAAAGGGACCACCGTCGTTTGCTAGCATACCTTTTGTTGCTTCACTGTGAGCTATCTGCATCCATCTGTTCATTATACTACTCTCCTGAGTTTTATTGCCATTTAGGCTAGATCCTCGGGTCAAGCCCGAGGATGACGAAATGGTCAAGCCCGAGGATGACGAAATGATCATTCCCAACCCACACAC
>JBEPWC010000204.1:0-2518 GCA_041642615.1 Sulfurimonas sp.
TTAGTGTTAGCAGGCCAGAAGTTGAAAAGGTCAGCTTTGTTAGCAGCTTCACGAGTTAAGAAAGAAGCTGTAAGACCATCTGCTAAAAGAATAGCATCTGATGGCTCTGCTACGTCTTTACGTGCTATGTGATCACTAAAGCCATATTTTAGTGCACCATCAAAACCTAAATATTTTTCAGATTCTATATATAGTTTGTCTTCCCATTTTTTACCAAAGTCTTCTCTAGAAGAGCTTGCTGATACACCAGTTGCTCCATCTGAACCATCTGCACCATCTGCACCAGCAGGTCCTTGCTCACCTTGAATACCTTGTTCACCTTGAGGTCCTGTAGCACCATCAGCACCATCATCACCATCGCATGCTGCAAAAGCCATAACTATAGCAGCACTTGCTGCTAAACTTAACCATTTGTTCATTTTCTATCCTTAGATTTTGTTTTTTACATCGAAATTTTACAAATGCCACATTACAGCAACGACACATTTTGGCAACAAATAAGAGATATGTGGTTTCATTTTGATTACTTTATAAGTGAAAGTAATTTTGGCAAGAAAAAATCAATTACAAAAAGAATCTCTTTAACAAAAAGTGATATAATTTTTTACAAGACTATTTTAAAGGGTAAGTATGAGTAAGAAATTTCGTTTAGTAACTAGAAGTGATATGGATGGTTTAGTATGTGCTGTGATCTTAAAGCAGTTAGAGTTGATCGATGAGATCAAGTTTGTACATCCTAAAGATATGCAAGATGGTACGATCACCATCACTGAAAACGACATCATTACAAATCTCCCTTATGTGTCACAGGCTCACTTAGTGTTTGATCACCATGAGAGTGAGACCATGCGTAATGAAAAAGCAGACAACCACATCATAGTTGCGGATGCACCATCTGCTGCGCGTGTAGTTTATGACTACTACTCAAAAGACAACGATCTCTCTATGATCCGTGAGGATATGATGGTAGCGGTTGACAAGGCTGATGCTGCACAGTTTTCAAAAGAGGATATTTTAGATCCTAAAGGGTGGGATCTTTTAAGCTTTTTGATGGATAGCCGTACAGGGCTTGGAAGATTTAGAGATTTTAGGATCTCCAACTATCAACTTATGATGGACTTGATTGATTATTGTCACGATCATGGGATCGAAGACATTATGAAACTTCCAGATGTAAAAGAGAGAGTTGAGCTTTTTAATAAGTATGCAGATGACTTTAAAGAGCAATTAAAACGTTGCTCAACTGTACATGGTAACTTGGTAGTTCTTGATCTAAGGAACGAAGAGATCATCTACCCTGGGAACCGTTTTATGATCTATGCACTTTATCCTGAACAAAACATATCTATACATGTGATCATGGGCTTTAGAGGTCAAAATACAGTTTTTGCAACAGGTAAGTCGATCCTAAACAAAACATCTAATACAAATGTTGGTGAGCTCATGCTATCTTATGGTGGTGGTGGACACCCTGCTGCAGGAACATGCCAGATAGACAACGATAAAGCTGAAGATACCCTGAAAAAATTAATAGCTAAAATAAATGCTGATGGTTAGCTAAATATTTATTTGATATAATCTCAAAAATTTTTATAAGGGTAGATATGAAATTTGTTTCAATAGTAATGGGTTCAAAAAGTGATTATGAGGTTATGAAGTCTTGTTCAGACACATTAGAAGCGTTTGGTGTAAACTACGAGATGATCATCTCTTCAGCTCACCGCTCACCTGAGAGAACTGCTGAGTATATTAAAAATGCAGAGGAGAAGGGTGCACAGTGTTTTATTGCCGCTGCTGGTATGGCTGCACATTTAGCGGGTGTTTTATCTTCTAAAACTGTAAAACCGATCATCGGTGTACCTATGAGTGCTTCAGCACTAAGTGGGATCGATGCTCTTTTGTCAACTGTTCAGATGCCAGCTGGAATGCCAGTTGCTACAGTAGCAATAGGAAAAGCTGGAGCTATAAACTCAGCTTTTTTAGCAATGCAGATGTTAGCACTTGACAATGAAGAGTTAGCTGTTAAGTTAAAAGAAGATAGAATAGCTAAGGCTAAAAAAGTTGAAACTGACTCTATGGAGATAGAGACAATAATAGAGGGGTAAAAAAACGGTACTAGTACCGTGGGCTTCCTATCGTAAGGAAACCAAGCGTTAGCGTAGCTAGTAGAATTACTTCTACTAGCGTTACAAATAATGTAAAAGGTTCCCTTGAATTTATGAAATAAATTGAAGGACATACAGTATGAAGTGGATGAGTGACAAAGAGTACATGGAGCTAACAGGCTTAGAGATGGATGCGATCGATGATCTGTGTGATCGTGGAAAACTAAGTGTGAAGATAGAGGATGGTGTAAGATACATTGACCCATCAAAAGGTGCACAAGAAGCAGTCGTTCCAGCAAAACTCCAAGAACTCTCAGAGAAAAATACTAAAGAGATGTTAGTTCAACCTGAGTTTGTTGAAAAAACTATAGGTACGATCATAAACCTCCATGAAAAAGTCCTTGACTCAAAAG
>JBEPWC010000204.1:2528-4116 GCA_041642615.1 Sulfurimonas sp.
AGACAGAAAGAACATAAGTACGCTTCAAGAACAACTAAAACTATCTCAACAAGAGGTGGAGTTTATGCGTCGCAAATACAAGATGATGTGGAACAAAGCTATAGATGAACATACAAACTGAGTGTGTAGGGTGCTTAATAAACCAAAGTGTCAAGGTAGCAAATGCCATAGAGGCTGATGATGCTTTAACAGAAAAATTAACCTCCACTGTGCAGATGATGAGTAAAAAGTTCTCATTTTCAGACACTCCCCCTGAGATAGCTTCATATGTATATGAAAAAATGGCTCAGATCGCTAACAAACAAGACCTCTATGACGAGGTAAAAGACCACTCAACTAAAAAAGCACTTACTTTTATCCCACTTTTAGAAGATAGACTAGTAAACTCAGATGACAAACTCTTAACTGCAACTAAGATAGCTGTAGCGGGAAATGTAATTGACTTGGCCGCTGAAGTGGAGTTTGATCTAGAAGAGGAGCTTGGGAAGATCTTTGATACAGATTTTGCTTACAACGACTTTGAGGTATTTAAGGACAAACTCTTAGATGCGAAAAATGTACTGATCTTAGGAGATAATGTTGGTGAACATATATTTGATCACATGTTTGTTCAAACTATAAAAAAACTCTATCCAGACCTTGCGATCACGTATATGGTTAGGGGAAATCCGATAATTAACGATGTAACCATAAAAGAAGCTAAAGAAGCTGGGTTTGATAAGATCTGTAACCTTGTAGATTCTGGTGTTAATACACCTGGTTTTGCATATGCTAGAGCTACTAGCGAGGCTAAAGAATTGTTTGATATAGCTGATCTAGTAATAAGCAAAGGGATGGGAAACTATGAGTGCTTAAGCCCATCACATAGAGACAACATATGTTTTTTACTTAAGGTAAAATGCTCTGTTGTAGCTTCTTCACTTTCAAGGGAGCTTGGAGATATTATTTGTAAAGTTACTTAATGTTTTTTACTTAAACCTTACACCTTTTCTTTTTCTCATTAGTTCTTGAAGCTGTTTTCTCTCTACTTTTTGAACTTCTCTTTTTGCTTTAGATACGCTTTTTTTAGTGTTTTGTTTTTGGTACTTCACACCAGATGCTTTAAGATCAATCCCCTTAATAACTGCGTATTCAAAGTTTTTGGTTTTAGTGTTATACTTTAATATCTCACCATCTTCATCTTCGATCCAGTTTAGGTGGTGATTTCCATTTGCACGACATATAAACTCCTCTCCATTAGCTTGTTTACAAACTTTTTTTGCGTTGTATGCAGGGGCACAAAAAAGTGTTGCAAAAGTTAGTGATAGTAAAATCAGATATTTCATCTACTTAATCTCCAGTGTCATAGTTTCCCCACGGATACTTATGTTTGATATACCAGCATTATTGAAACTATCTACATTTCCATAATAGAAAAGGTTTTTTTCATGACCATATCCACCATCATCTATATTAGCTTCATTGGCTTCTACTAGATCAACAGCTTTATTATTGTTGTCTGTATTAACAGAGTTGTTAAAGATCTTGTCTTTAGTTAGTTTCGTTTCATCTATTTTCCAGATCGCTAAGCCACCATAAAACTTTCCAT
>JBEPWC010000205.1:0-4034 GCA_041642615.1 Sulfurimonas sp.
TGGAGGAAGCTCAAAATATTGCTTCAACAACTTCATTTAATGGTCAAACACTTCTAAATGGAGCATTTCAAAATAAATCGTTCCATATTGGTGCGTACTCTGGTGAGACTGTAAAATTATCTATTGGTGATACTCAAACTGATCAGGTTGGTGAGTTTGCACTAGCAGAGTCAACTGGTGGATTCTTGTCTGTTGTTGCTGGTTCTACTGCTGCAGCTAGTGCTACTACAGCTTCTTTAAGTACAACTGTAACAAATGCAGATGGTACAACTGATTCTGTAACAGCAAGTGTTAATTTAGGTACGGGGGCACATGAGGCTTATGAGATAGCACAAGCTCTTGCTGATGAGTTTAATGCAACATCTCAAACAAATGGAGCGGATGTTAGAGCAAGTATCTATGAAGATGCTGATTCAACAACTGCTGCACCTCAGTATGGTATACGTTTAGATTCTGCTGGTGATCTTTCTGCTATAACAGTAGCTGATACGGGTGGTAATGCTGCATTTAATGGGACAACTGCAAGTGCAGGTTTAACAAACAATCTCTCAACAGTAGATGTAACTACACGTGAGAATGCAGAAAAAGCGATCATAATCGCAGACTATGCACTAAGAGATGTTGATAATACACGTTCAGACATCGGTTCTGTTCAAAATCAACTAGAGTCTACTATACGTAACATTAGTGTTACACAAGTAAACGTACAAGCAGCGGAATCTCAAATCCGTGATGTTGACTTTGCAGCAGAGAGTGCAAACTTTGCAAAATTCAACATATTAGCTCAGTCTGGTTCATACGCTATGAGTCAAGCTAATGCTGTTCAACAGAATGTTTTAAGACTACTTCAGTAGTAGTTCTAATCTTCTTAACTTCAAGCCAAGGTTCTATCCTTGGCTTTTTACTTTCTTTTTTGTATAAAACTTTTTATTAATCTATAATAAAATTGGAACAGGACTTGCTAGACACTTTTTAGTATTTCAAAATTATGCTTTTGAATAATAAAAGGATTTGTTATGGGTTTTAGAATAAACACAAATATAGGTGCAATGAATGCGCATAGAAACGCTACACAAACTAATATTGGTCTTGATAAAAGTTTAACTGCGTTATCTTCAGGTTTGCGTATTAACAAAGCTGCTGATGATGCATCAGGTATGGCTATTGCAAATACACTTCGTCAACAGGCTGAAGGTCTTGGACAGGCTGTAATGAATGCAAACGATGCTATTGGTGTTACACAAACAGCAGATGGTGCATTAGATGAGTATACTAAGATCATTAGTACTGTAAGAACTAAAGCTATCCAGTCAGCTTCTGATGGTCAAACACTTGATACAAGACGAAAGATACAATCAGATATCGACAGATTACTTGAAGAGGCTCAAAATATTGCTGCTACTACATCATTTAATGGTCAGACACTTCTAAATGGAGCATTTCAAAATAAATCATTTCATATTGGTGCATACTCTGGTGAGACTGTAAAACTATCTATAGACAATGCACAAACAGACAATGTTGGTAAGTTTGCTTTTGCTGAAACAACAGGTGGTTTCTTAGGTACAACTGCTGGTTCTACAGGGACTACTGCAAGTTTGACTGCTACTGTTACAAATGCAGATGGACAAGCTGTAACAGTAACTGTAAATGAGAGTTTTGAGGATGGTGAGCATAAGTCATATGAAATTGTTCAAGCATTAGTTGATGAGTTTAATGCTCAAGCGCAAATAAATAATGCTGACATAAAAGCAAGTATATATGAAGATGCTGACTCTACTGTAACTAATCCACAGTATGGGATTAGGCTGAGTTCTTCAAATCCTATATCTGGTATAAATATTTCAGATTCTGGTGGAAATGCTGCATTTAATGGTACAACTGCAACACCTGACCTGGCAAATAGTTTAGATACGGTGGATGTTACAACTCGTCCTGCTGCTGAGAAAGCGATCATAATAGCTGACTACTCGTTGATAGATTTAGATAATACCCGTTCAGATATAGGTTCTGTACAAAACCAACTAGAATCTACTATACGTAATATTTCTGTTACTCAAGTTAATGTAAAATCTGCAGAATCTCAGATCCGTGATGTTGATTTTGCCGCTGAGAGTGCAAACTTTGCAAAACATAATATTTTAGCTCAGTCTGGATCTTATGCAATGAGTCAAGCTAATGCTGTTCAGCAAAACGTTCTGAAATTGTTACAGTAGTGACAATTTCAATAAGCTATGAAATAGCGAAGGATGTTTCTTTAGAAAATGTGCTTAAACTACTTCAGTAGTTCTAAGCATATTTAGATCTTCCTTGTAAGTTAAAATAATTTTTTCGATCTGTGTAACTAAAAACTGTTTATACTTTTTAATATGCTTCTTCTTACTTTTAATCTCTACAGTATTTAAAAGATCATCTACATGTGAGCAGATCCTTAAAAAGTATATTGTAAAAATTTCCCAAAGTTCATATCGGTACTCATCTTGAAAGATAGAAGAGACAAAATTCTCAAAAGAGATAAGAAACAGGTCATCATTAGAACTAGGAGAGGTTTTAAACTCCTCTAAGAGCTCTTTAAATCTATCTATTTGTGCTATTTTAGAATCTATCTCCCTCTCTTCTAAATCACTTAGTTTAATGGTTGAGTACTTATCAAAAAGGGTATTGATCTCTTTTAGTAATTTATTTTTATCAAGTTTAATACCATTTTTAAGCTTTGCTATATCTAATGGGATTATGTCATTAAAGTAAGCACCATTTTCAGAAAGATTATAGATATTTTGCTCAGGGGATTTGTACTCTTGAGTTTTAAAATTTACTATAGGTATTGACTGTATAAATATTGGCAATGACTTAACTTTTTCTTTTAAGTTTCCTCTTACATATACAACATTATCATTTAGTTGAAAATCATCGCTTTCATTTTGTTTCTCCTCTACTTTTGTAGATTTGAAATGATCGCTAGAGTGCGTTTGTCCATCATCACCTAGTGCGAAATCTAGACCAAGTAGATAGACTGAGTGTGCGTTAAATATTAGAGCTATAGAGTATATAGTCTCCCCAACACTTGTGACTGCAAGTGTACTATCTCCTAATTTGTATTTTGTTCTATCTTCATGAAGGTATACTTTGTTTTTGTCAAATCTATCTATTATTGAGTGGGAAACAGACGCACTAAATATAAAGATGGTATCTTTTATAAAAGAGGTGTCATCAAGGTTTTCTAACATCTTTTTAGTAGATGATTCAGACTCTTCTATATGGACGGCTATATCTGGTGATATAGCTGCTTTTTCTAAAGATTTTAAAGCTGCAAATGGGGCTATTATTATGTACTTGTTTTTATGTTCTTTTAACCATTCTATATTTTTTTGCAGTGATGGACCAGCACCAACTACCATCCACGGTTTATCTTTAAAAAAATTTTCTGAAGTTTTTTTTCTAAGGTTTATAAATTTATATTCATCTTTTATTCTTTGAAGTACTTTTCTATTTTTAACAAGTATTCTTTCATTAGAATACGTTGCTTCTGGTCTAGAGATCAGTAGACTTCTAATCTGATCAACTTTCTCTTCATAGTTGCTTGAAAAAAGAGAGTACTTTATAAATTGGTTTTTGAAAAAAGCTTTTGTATAGAAGTTGCTAAATGTTTTGTGAAACTCTTGGTTGTTTTGTGCTATAGAAAAAAAAGCACTTCTAGTTTTAAATATTTTACTATAGTTTATTGTAAATAAAGACAACCTAAACAACTCTATATCATCTTCTATGATCAAAGATATTGGTATATTGTGGTTTTCGACTATGTTTTGTATGTGCAAACCAAGACCTGAACCTAAAAAGATATATTTATTTAATCTATCCATATGCATCGAATCATTACTGTTTTTATTGTAGTAGTCGATTATATTAGCAACCGATATATAGTCTGTATAAGCATTTTGAGTTTTGTACAGCTCTAAAGTGTCTTTATCAAAAACAAACTTTCTATGACATCTAAATGACTGTAGGTTTTTTTGTAGGTTAACATCTTTACTTAT
>JBEPWC010000206.1:0-4018 GCA_041642615.1 Sulfurimonas sp.
AGATCTTCATGGATCTGAATACTAAGCTCACGTGTAGGTGAGAGGATCACACCACGAAGGAGACGGTTTTGGTCTGCACTAGTATTTCGAAGTCTTTGAAGCATTGGTAAACCAAAAGCAGCAGTTTTTCCAGTACCAGTTTGAGCGGTTGCAAAAACATCTTCTTTTGCTAAAACAAGTGGGATTGCCCTTGTTTGTATAGTTGTAGGAGTTTTATAGCCTAGTTCTCTGATCGCTGATAGTAGTGGCTTCATAACACCTAGTTTTTCAAATGACATATATCTTCTCTTTTCATTTTAACTTATAATTTATATGAAATTTTAGCATATAAAAGATATAATCCCGCCAATAACAAAACAATAAACTTATTGGTCAGAAAGAATGCTTAGAAAAAATTTAAAAAAAATTAGTAAAAGTGACAAATTAAAAGATTTTATAGCAAAATACAAAATTCCATCAGAGTATCTATCAACAAATAGAAAAATGGTAGCTAGAGGTGTGACTTTAGGTCTTTTTATAGCTTTTATACCTATGCCGATGCAGATGCTAGCGATCATAGCTTTTATGCCATTTTTTAAATTCAACGTACCACTCGGTCTTGCTATGTGTTGGATTAGCAACCCGTTTACAATGCCTTTTATCTATTATGCTGAGTATTTAACCGGTAGTTTTTTCTTAGGAGTTGAACCTGAACCTGTACAGATGACAATAGAGTGGTTTAGCAAGAATATAGACAACATTTTCATACCTCTATATACGGGTACATTTTTTTACTCAATTATATTCTCATCGCTTTTTTACTGGCTTATAAATCACTTTTGGAAAGGTTCAGTCCACAGAGACAGAAAGCTTCACAGAGATGATAGAAAGTAAAGTCTTAGACAAAAAAATGTAGCTAAAATAGCATCTCCTAGATTCCCAATCAAGTTGGGAATGACGAAGTGTCGTGTTGGGAATGACTTAGTGTCGTGTTGTAAATGACCTTCATGTCATCCTCTGGCTTGACCTCAACCGTCATCCTCTGGCTTGACCAGAGGATCTCTTTACCTTAATGACTTTCTATAAAAGTAACCCCAAGCGATCATAGCTACAAGCACCATAGAAAGACTCATAACTTGACCTTGAGTTATGGTGTTACAACAAACATAACCGATCTGAACATCTGGTGCACGCCAAAACTCAGCGATCGCACGAAACAAGCCATAACTAGCTCCATAAACTAAGATCAGCTCACCTGAAAACCTCTGAAAATTTCTGTAAAAATAAACTACAAAAAATACTAAAATACCCTCTAAAAACGCTTCATAAAGTTGTGAAGGATGGCGAAGAACTCCATCAACGTAGATCCCCCAACTAACATCAGTTTCACGCCCAATCAGCTCTTTGTTTAAAAAGTTTCCAATACGACCAAATGTAAAAGCTAATGGAACTGAGATCGCTACAAGATCCATTATTCGACCAAATGGTGCTTTGTATTTTTTTGTAAAAAGGTATGATCCAATAAAAAACCCTATGATCGCACCATGGTAACTCATACCACGGATCCCTACAAAGTCGCCATTTGCATCAAAAGGGTTAAAAATTTGCCATGGTTGTGTGAGATAATACATTGTATTTGAATCATAAAATAGTATATACCCAAGTCTAGCCCCAAGGATAATACCAATCTCTATATATATAAAGTAGATATCTAAGTGACCATCTTTAAACTCTAGCTTATCCCTTTTTATAAAGTATTTTCCAATGTAAAGTGCAGTTACCAAAGCTAATACATACATGATCCCATACCAGTGAACTGGAAATGAGAAGATGTGAAACGCTACAAGGTCAAAGTTATCATATATGTGGTTCCAGCTGTTGTTAGGTAAATCCTGCATTATTTTTTCAAAGCCTCAGCTATAAGCTCGATCGGGTTTTTAAACACAACATCTTCTACACCGCTTACACTCATGGAGTTGTTGATCTGCATACGACATGCACTACACTCGGCACTTACAACTTCAGCTTTAGTTTTTGCGATCATTGCAGCTTTTGGACGCCCTGCTGCTTCAGCAAAATGGTACTTTTCAGTTTGCATAGTTACACCACCAAAACCACAACAAAGGTTTGGATCACTCATCTCTACAATGTTATAGTTTTTACTTATCAGGTTTCTTGGTTCTTCGTAAACTCCCTGCATTTTTTTAGCATGACACGGATCATGATACGTAACAATGCGAGGCATCTTTTTCTTAGAAGACAAAAGTTCTTCAAGCTGTGTGTGGTTTTGAAGCCACTCTGTTGCCATATAGATCTTGTCTTTTATCTTCTTAGCACGTTCCAACCACTCTGGCTGATCATGAAAAAAGTGTTCATAGTCTATTTTCATCATCGCACTACATGTAGCCTCTGGAATGATGATCGCTTCTATATCATCACCAAACTTCTCAAAATACTCGATGTTGTGTTTTGCATTATAATCAACAGTATCAAAATCACCTGTAAAGTATGCAGGAGCACCACAACACTTCTGATCTTTTGCTAAAAATGCGTCTATCTCCAAAGCTTCAAGTATCTCTAGAAGTGATTCACCAACTTTTCTATAGTTGTAGTTCCCTAAACACCCAATGAAAACTGCAACTTTTCTTTTTCCGCCGTTATCTATGTTTTCCTCATGTGAGTTTAAGAACGATTTTTTCATTAAAGATGGTAAAAGTCTGTCAGCTTTGATCATAGGCATAAAAGACCTTGGACTCATAGAGTCGATTTCAGCTTTGATCTTAAATCCACATGTTTGAAAAACATAACCGAGTTTAAAAGCCAGATCGTTAAGCCATCTGTGACGTAGAAGTAAAAAGAAAAGCTTTTTATACCATGCTATACCAAACTTCTGTGCTATATCTGCACGGGCTTGTTCGATCACCATGTCGGTTGGGAGTGACTTTGGACAAACCTCTGTACAAGCTGTACATAAAAAACAAGATTCAAAAATATCTTTTGCGTTTTTATCAAGTTCAAGTTGACCTCGTTTATATGCACCAAGCAGATCTATAAAACCACGCGGAGATGTAACCTCGTCTGCATTTACATTGTGGATCGTACAAACAGGTATACACTTACCACATTTTACACAATCATCGCTTGTGGCGGTAAAGTCAAAGATATCTTCTAGTTTTTTATCCATATTTATACCGTTTTTGAGAATGTCTTTTTATTTGCAGCGTGTTTTTTCATGTATGCATCAAAAGGCATACATATATTTCTGATAAGAAGTGTACCTGTTTGGCTACACTCTATTTTTTTATCATCTATACTAAGTAATTCTTCCTCTGCAAAAGGCTTTAGTGCTTCTATAGCATCTGCAAAGTATATGTTAAAATCAACATCGAACTTCTCATTAAACCTCTCTATATCCAACTTAAAGTTACTCATTAGCTCCATGATCACGTATTGGCGAATCATATCATCATCGTTTAGTACAACGCCTCTCTCAAATGGGAGTTTACCATCATCGATAGCTGCTTCATAAAGCTTCATATCTTTGAAGTTTTGGTTATAGCTTCCTATCCCTTCACCGATCGATGTAAGTCCAACACCCACTAGATCAGCTCCACCTTTTGTAGTATAGCCTTGAAAATTTCTATGAAGCTCACCTTTCTCAATAGCCTTAAAAAGCTCATCTTCAGGCTTAGCAAAGTGATCCATCCCAACCATCTTGTAACCACGAGATGTTAAAAAGTCGATCGTATACTTCATGATCTCAAGCTTTTCATCTGGGCGTGGAAGTGTTGTCTCATCTATTTTACGCATAGTCTTTTTCATCCATGGTACATGTGCGTAGTTAAACACTGCAAATCTGTCAGGATCAAGACTAAGTGAGAGTTCTAGTGTCTCTTTAAAAGTCTCTAATGACTGGTAAGGAAGTCCATAGATCAGATCTACATTTACAGAGTCCATGTTGTACTTTCTTGCCAGATCCATTGACTCTTTAGTAAGATCATAGGGTTGAACACGGTGGATGGCTACTTGAACTTTATCG
>JBEPWC010000207.1:0-3977 GCA_041642615.1 Sulfurimonas sp.
CTATAGTTTTTGGAGCTTTTACTGCACTTGCCATAACTATGTTTTCAACTTTTTTTATAAATATTTCAAACAACTACATCCTTCCACGTGTAAAAAAGAAGTTTTGGTATCTGATCAGTTTTGTGTTTTCGTTTCTCTCAGGTGCTTTGGGGTTTTTGTTTAGCTTTTATATATTTTTATATCTAGGTGTTGAGATCACTGAAATAGTTGAGCCATACAGTATCTATTTAACTCTAACAGTCGGATCGCTTACCTTTTTAATAGGGCTAATTCTGCATCAGTTTATATCTATGAAGTATAAAAATGAGTCTATAAAAAATGAGATCTTAAACACAAAGCTAAAAGCTTTGGAAAATGAGCTAAATCCACACTTTTTATTTAACGCTCTTAACTCTATGAGTGAGCTTGTATATATAGATCAAACAAAAGCTGAAAAATCGATCTTAGATCTCTCAAAGTTTCTGAGAAATGCGATAAAAACGGAGAGTATTATAGATATAAAAAATGAGTTAGATATGGTAAAGACATATGTAGATATTGAAAATATCCGCTTTGATGATAATATAAAATTGCATATATCAAACACTAGCGTTAAAAATGTAAAAATACCTAAATTTTCTATTCAGCTACTGGTTGAAAATGCAATAAAACATGGATATAATGGTCGATTATTAAACATATATATAGAGACAGATCAAGATATACTGGTCTCAAATGATGGTAAGATAAGTGAGGATCTAAAATTTGGAACAGGTCTTTCAAACTTAAAAACAAGACTTAAGATACTAAATATTGGAAAGTTAAAATACCAAAGTGATGGTATGATGAAATTTAAAATAGAGATGAGAAGATGAAAATACTAATAGTGGATGATGAAAAACTTGCAAGTAGCAGGGTAGAGCGTATACTAAAAGAGTTAGGACATGATGATATAACTGTGTTTAATGATTCACAAGAGGCTATGGCAAATGTTGTCAAAAACAGATATGATCTTGTTTTTTTAGATATCCAGATGCCCCATATTACAGGGCTTGAACTTGCAAACAAGATCATAGAGCTTGAGCCTAAAACATTTATAGTTTTCCAAACAGCTTTTGATGAGTACGCAATAGATGCTTTTAAAGCTGGTGGAGTTGACTACATATTAAAACCAACTACAAAAGAGAGTATTCAAAAGTCAATAGAACGTGTTAAAACCTACCTTGAATCAAAACCAGAACATGAGTCAAAAAAGATCATGGGCAAAAGGGGTAATAAGATCTACCTAATAGAGCTAGATGATATCTACTACATTAAAGCTGACCTTGATGAGGTGATCGTAAAAGTTAAAGACGCAGATGTGTATGTTAGAAAAAAAATAGGTCAGATGGATGAGCTACTCTCAAACAGAAACTTCTTTAGAATCCACAGATCAATCATAGTAAACGTTGATAAGATAAAGTCGATGCAAAGTGGTGAACAATCAAAACTAGAGATATCTTTTAATGGAATAGATAGTGTTGTTACAAGTTCAAAAGATGGAGCGAAAGAGTTTCGTGAATACTTAGAGAGAAGAAGTATATAAACAGACAATTTAACAGTACAAAAAAGCTAAAATTAAATATAAACTACCATCATAAGTTAAAGTAAATAATCTTTGCAAGGGAGATCTATGAAAGTAGTTTTAAGTATAGCTGGAAGCGACAGCAGTGGCGGTGCTGGCATACAAGCTGATTTAAAAACATTTGAAGCTTTTGGTGTTTTTGGAACAAGTGCCATTACAGTTTTAACGGCTCAAAACACAAAAGGTGTACAAGAGATATTTGAGGTCGATCCAGAGTTTATAAAAGCACAGATCAAAGCTGTATTTGATGACTTTGATGTAGCTGCTGTTAAGATCGGTATGCTTTTTTCAAATGAGATCATAGACGTGGTAAGGGGTTGTGTAAAAGATCTCAACATCCCTATAGTTTTTGATCCAGTTTTCATATCCAAAGCTGGTAGTAAACTTCTAAACGATGATGCAATAGAAAATTTAAAAACACTCATACCATACTCAACCGTTGTTACACCAAACCTTTTTGAAGCAAAAGAGATGTTTGAGTATGAGATGACCTCTGCTGAGTCTTTACAAAAGATCTTAGCTCAAAGTGCCTCTATCCTTGTAAAAAACCATGTTATTAAAAATCCAAATGGTAAAAAATCTCTTGACATACTTTATAAAAATGGGAAAAAATATGTGTACGATTCTACCCATATCCACACAGAAAATACACATGGTACAGGTTGTAGTTACAGTAGTGCTATAGCAGCTAACCTAGCCTTGGGTGTAGAGCTTGAAAAAGCTATAGAGATCTCTAAAGAGTTTGTTTACCAAGCTATTAAAAATGCACCAAACATAGGTGCTGCAAAGGGTCCTATTGCACATAAAAAAGGGGGTGAATTATGTCAAAAGTAAGTAAGCTAAGAGGTTTGTATGTTATCACAGATGATAGTCTAACACCAGATTTTACGATCTACGATCAGGTTCAAGAGAGCCTAAAAGGTGGGGCTAGTATTGTCCAGCTTCGTGATAAAAGCAGCTCAGATGAAGAGGTTATGCAAAAAGCACAAAAGCTTCAACAACTCTGCCACAGTTATGGGGCTTTGTTTGTTCTAAATGACAAAGTCGAGATGGCTATAGAGTTAGGTTGTGATGGTCTTCATATTGGAAAAAGCGATCACCATAGGTTTGATCAGATCAGAAGAGAGTATAAGGGTATTTTGGGTGTTTCATGTTATGGGGATATGGAGATGGCAAAAGAGTTTGAAAAAAAAGGATCAGACTATGTAGCTTTTGGGTCCTTTTTTAGCTCACCTACAAAGCCAAATTCAAACATAGTGCCACTAGAGACTCTAAGTAGGGCAAAAGATCTGCTTAGGATACCAGTGTGTGCAATAGGTGGTATAAACACTACAAACATACAAGAGATAAAAAAACAAAATCCAGATATGGTTAGTTTGATCAACGATATCTGGAGTAGTGAAGATATACTAAGTAGATCAAGATTTTACGCAGAACAATTTTAAGGAGAAAAAGATGACAAAGATAAAATTAGCACTAGAATGGTTTTTAAACCCAGATCACCTACCAATGGTTGCAGGTGTAGTTAAGGGCGAGTATGAAAAGAATGGTTTAGATGTAGAGATCATAGCAGCTGATGAGCATTATGATGGGTTTAAAAACATAAAAACAGGTGAGATCGATATCCACTGTAATGAGCCAATACACCTTTTTGAACACTACTTTGATGGACTAAAGTCTATGGGATGCTTCTTTGAAACAAGGGGTGGTGTTATGGTTAAAAAAGATAGGGTAGAGAAACTAAGAGCTAACCAAAAGATTAAGATCACAACACCAGCTGCTAATGATGTTACAAACAAAATTGGCTTTGAGATCCTAAAGCGATACGCACAAAAAGAGGAATTTGAACTATCTAGAGAAAATGTAGAGTTTGTAGAGACTGACTTTTGGCATATAGCAAACATGAAAAAAGATGAGAGTTTTGATGGTGCGTGGTTATGTTTTTACAACTTTGAGGGGATCGAGGCTGAACATGAAGGGTTTGAAAATCTCTTTATAGATCAAAACCTCTCACCATACCCTAATTTCTCAGCTCTTGAGTTTATGACAACAGACAAAGTTTTAGCCAAAAAAGGTGATGAGCTTTGCAAGTTTGTTGAGGTAACATCGCAGATGGCTAAGTATTGTCAAGAAAATGTAGATGAAGCTAAAAAGTTCTACTATGAGTACAGTTCAGATGAAAAAAGCTCACTTATGGACAAGATCATAGAAGACACTATACCTAGATTTAACACAGATATAAAAGCAGATGAACAAAAGTGGGCAGAGTTAAACAGGTTTTTAGAAGAGTTAAAACTTGTAAAGCTTACACAAGATCAGTATGATCAAATTTGGAAATAGCAAGATGTCTTGTTCAAAATGTAGTGAAACTTTC
>JBEPWC010000208.1:0-3975 GCA_041642615.1 Sulfurimonas sp.
GTTAGTTTAAAGTTAGAATATAACGATGTAAGCGAAGCTTCACTCCTTGATGATAAAGTTCTACCTTTGGTAGATATGAGTGATGGGGTAGATATAAAACATAATGGTACTGAATTTGCTTTCAATGTAAAAAATTCAACTTGCCATATAAAATCTTCTAGTATAAAATATGAAGAGGGGCAGTTTTAAGGTAATAATATGAGTTACGAAGTTAAAGGTCAAATCTTAGGTTTCGACACTACACACAATGTAAATATTAACGAAGTAGATGAACTGTTCTCAACTATGATCGATGCAAATAATGAAAACATATCTTTCACGCTCGCAAACCCTTATATCCTAAGAGAATACTCTTTTGATGTACCAACAAATCTAAAAATTCTACTTGATATAAAAGAGGATTCAAAACTAAATGTTTACAACATAGTGATCATACAAAGACCACTTGAAAAATCTACTATAAACTTTTTAGCTCCGATCATTGTAAACGAAGATAGCAAAAAGATAGGTCAAGCAGTACTAGATCATAAAAGACATCCAGGATTTGGAATAAGAGAGACTATAGAATCTTTCAAATAAACCTAAAATAAAGGAACTTAGATGGATGATCAGATAATCTCATATGCAATAAAAATAGTTGTAGCTATTGTTATATTTATAATAGGTAAAAAAATTGCAACATGGATCACAGAAGCTGCACTTAAAGCTATTGCTAAAAATGAAAAGGTTGATGACACTTTAAATAAGTTTCTAAGCAGTGTGATTTATAGTGGATTACTTGTTTTTGTTGTATTGTTTGCACTTAGTACTGTAGGGATTGAGATAACTTCAATAGCAGCTATCTTAGGTGCAGTTGGTATAGCTATAGCATTGGCTTTTCAAAACACACTCTCAAGCGTCAGTGCTGGAGTTATGATCATGATTTTTAAGCCTATACTAGTGGGTGAGTATGTAGAGGCTGGTGGGACATCTGGTGTAGTTGAGAAGATAACTATATTTTACACCATTATGAGAACAGGTGATAATAAAATGATCATCGTGTCAAACTCAAATATTATGGGCTCAAACATTACAAACTACTCTAGAAAAGATACAAGAAGGGTAGATATTACGTTTGGGATCGGATATGATGATGATCTTAAACTTGCTAAAAATACTCTAAAAGAGATTCTAAACAGCGATCCTAGAGTGTTAAAAGATCCAGAGGCATTTGTTGCAGTTTCTGAACTTGCCGATAGCAGTGTAAATTTCATAACTAGGTCTTGGGTTAAAAGTGAAGACTACTGGGGTGTATACCACGACACACTAGAGAAAGTAAAACTAACATTTGATGAGAAAAATATCTCTATCCCATACCCTCAAATGGACTTGCATACAAATAACTAATATAATAGCTACGATTGTGCAACTGTTTATAAAAGTCTTATAATATACTAATAACTTAACCAAGGGAGATGTTATGAGAAACAGAGTTTTCACGACTGGGCTAGTTGTTTTAGTTGGTTCACTTGTTTTAAATGTAACTGTTACAATAGAACCACAGCAAAGTGCTATTGTTAAAGAAAAACTAACAAGCAAAGACTCAGCACAAAACAAAGTCATATCATACCTAACAAGTAAAGGTCTAGAGATTGATTCTGTAAAACAACTTTTAAATAACAAACACAATATAGATGATAATTTGGTTAATGAACTAGCTAGCACTTTAAATGTATCTAGTGACATTGTTATAAAAAACATATCAAACAAGATTCTACATAAAAAACTTGTAGACTTAACAAAAGCAGATACACTAATATCTTTAGCCCAATCAATAAATAACACAATGATCTCGCAAGACTCTATAGAGCAAATCCATAAGCTGGCTAAAAAGCAAAAAACTAACTCATTTACCATCTGTTAGAGAACTATTAGTTTTTCATATACCTAAAAGCTATAAACTTATAGAAAGTTTATCTACATAAGGAATATTATGAAAAATATAGTTTTAGTACTACTTTTTTGTACATCTATCATCTATGGTAAAGCAAATGTAGAGTTTAACTACTCAACTTCAGATACTAGAAAATACCCAACAAATCATGACTATATACTTTCCTATAACAATGTCTTAGAGGATGTAAGGCGAAGTGTTGTAAACATATCTACTCAAAAGAGTGTAACAGAGCAAAACTTTAATCCTTTTATGAACGATCCTTTCTTTAGAGAGTTTTTTAAAGGTTATAAACATATACCGCGAGAGAGAGTTCAAAGGTCACTTGGTAGTGGTGTGATCATAAGTGATGAGGGTTACATTGTTACAAATAACCATGTTGTAGATGGTGCAGACAAGATCGTCGTAAACCTCGTAGATGATAAAAAAGAGTACGAGGCAGAACTAATTGGAAAAGATCCTAAAAGCGACTTAGCAGTTATAAAGATTGAGAAGAAAAATTTAAAATCTGTTAAGTTTTTCAACTCAGACAATGTAAAAGTCGGTGATCTTGTGTTTGCTTTGGGAAATCCATTTGGATTGCAAGAGACTATTACTCAAGGGATAGTATCAGCTACTGGAAGAAGTGGTGTGGGTATAGTTGAATATGAAGACTTTATACAAACAGATGCTTCGATAAACCCTGGTAATTCAGGTGGAGCACTTGTAAACTCAAAGGGTGATCTTGTTGGTATAAACTCAGCGATCCTCTCAAAAAGTGGTGGAAATGTAGGGATCGGTTTTGCTATTCCTTCAAACATGGTAGCTTCGATAGCTAAACAGCTGATCGTTAGTGGTAAGTTTTCGCGTGCATATCTAGGTGTTGGCATATCAGATGTTAGTGAAGATATGAGTAAGTTTTACAACAACAACTACGGAGCACTTGTAACTAGTGTAGAGGATGGCACACCTGCCAAAGAGGCTGGACTAAAAAGGGGAGATCTAATCGTTGCAGTAAATGACAAAGAGATCGCAAGTGCAAGTGAGCTAAAAAATACCGTAGGTACATTTGCACCAAAAACAGAAGTTAAGATCAAATACCTAAGAAACAAAAAACTAAAAACTGCATATGTAAAACTTGGATCACTTGAAGATATTACGCCTGAGGGAAGTGTTGAATACAAAGGGCTAGAACTAAAAAATATAGATGATAAAACAAGATCAAAGATGATGTTATCACAAGATATTGAAGGTGTTATAATAACAAAGGTAGATCCAAAGTCAAATGCAGCATCCATAGGGATCCAAGTGGGTGATGTGATCATCCAAATCGATAACAAAGAGATAACAAACACAAAAGAGTTTGTAGAGATAACAAAATCTAAATCTAAAAAACGCTTCTTTATCTACCGTCGTGGCGGGGTTTTTGCTGTTGTGATGTAAAACACTCACACGTAGATCCTCGGATCAAGCCCGAGGATGACGTAAAAAGTCATCTACAACTCCTTACACAGTCATTCCCTTTCTCGTTGGAAATCTCCCTCTCACCATTTAGCTATAATACCAATACTAAGATCTAAAAAAGGTGTACTTATAGTGTTTGATAGAAGTAGCAACAAAAGCTGGGATAAGAAGAACTGGGATAAGCAAGTTAATGGATTGCTTGTACTTGGTGCATAAAAGTTAGTATAAAGTGAAGAAGTTTATATCTATTTTTTTTATATTTGTAAGTTTTCTTAATGCGTCTGAAGTCAAACTTTCTAAAGAAGAAAAAGAGTTCTTATCACAAAATAAAAAGATTCTATTAGGGATAGATGAGAGTTTAAAACCATTTGTTATTAAAAATAGTAATAAAAATCTTACAGGTTTTGATATAGAACTTATTGATCGTATAAATATAATCACCGGTGCAAACTTTGTACTTAAACTTGGTAATATTAAAAACCTTAAACAAGAGGCTATACAGGGGAAAATCCATGGTTTAGCAAGCTATACCCCTATAAAAAAAGAAAAAAAATATTTTGACTTCACTACTAGTTATTTGCAGATGCAAAAGCTTGTTT
>JBEPWC010000209.1:0-1379 GCA_041642615.1 Sulfurimonas sp.
AGCTAGCTGTTTTTGAGCAAGAGATTCAACAGCTTCATTTATAAGCCAGTTTGATGTGATGATCAAAGGTATGATAAGGATAATTGAAATAAAATCAAATTGTGCTAAAATACGCTTATCAATTCTCCACAAACTGCATCTCTCCAAATTTTTACAGAATTGTATCACAAAAGGTGTATAAAAGGTATATGATGGATAACATAATGAGTTTTACTAGTAATACAAATGAGCGTTTAGATATATTTTTAAGTTCTCAGTTAGAACAAAGTCGCTCGCAAGTTGCACAACTCATAAAAAAAAACTGCGTCTATGTAGATAACAAACCTGTGTCTCGTGCAGGAGTAAAACTAAAAGAAAATCAGCTAGTAACTGTTGAGTTTCCAAAGAAAGAGGAGACAAAACCTTTAGAAATTGATTTTGAAGTAGAGATCATATATGAAGATGATGATCTTTTAGTTATAAACAAACCTAGTGGCTTAACGGTTCATCCAGCACCAAGTGTAAAAGAAGCAACCTTGGTAGACTGGTTAAAACACAAAGGTATAAGGCTCTCAACTATAAGCGGAGAGGAGCGACACGGGATTGTTCACAGGCTTGACAAGGGTACAAGTGGTGTTATGGTTGTAGCAAAAAACAACCACTCTCATAAAGCCTTAAGTGAGCAACTTCAGGACAAAAGTATGGGGCGTTACTACCTAGCGGTAATTGAGCCACCTTTAAAAGATGACATCACAACGATAGAGGAGCCAATAAAAAGAAGCTCATCAAATCGTTTAAAAATGGCTTGTGAAAAAGATGGAAAGTACGCTAAGACGGACTTTAAACAACTTTATCTAAGCAAAGATGAAAAGCAACAGCTCATCGCATGTAAACTCTACACTGGCAGAACTCATCAGATCCGTGTTCATCTTGAGACAAAGAGTCGCCATATTGTGGGTGATCATATATATGGAGCTGTTAAAAAAGATGATAAATCGGAACGAATTTTGCTACATGCTTACGAATTACACTTTATTCATCCTTTTAAAAATGAGATAGTGTCATTTGTAGCTCCTCTTGAGCAAAAATTTGAACAATATTTAGAAAAAAAATTTAATATGGAGTACATATATGAAGTTATTGAACCTAAGTTCATTGTCAATAGTTTTACTGATCTTAACTCTTAGTGGTTGTGGTGCAAAACCAAAACCAAAAGAGGAAGCAGTTGTAGACTCAACACTTCCAAAAGTCTCTTTGACTAAAAACGCTACAAAATCTACTATGAACTCAATCGCCCTAGAGTGGAAGCAGATAAAAGATAAAAGAGTTCAGGGTGTGTATATCTACAGAGAGTCACTAGATGAAAACTTAACCCAAGAAGACGCTTATTATGACACTAT
>JBEPWC010000209.1:1389-1925 GCA_041642615.1 Sulfurimonas sp.
CTATAGATAATAGGTTTGCTACACACTATCTTGACACAAATGTAAAGCCATCGCATAGGTACAAGTACTATTTTGTTACATATTCAAATGATGCACAGGGTCAAAGAAGTGATACTTACCAAACATCTTCAAAGCCAGTACTTGACTCTGTTTCTTGGGCATATGCCGCAAACTCGATGCCTAGAAGTGCAAAGATCATATGGAGACCCCATAAAAATGGAATTGTCAAAGGGTATGAGATACACAGAAAAGCTTTAGATGAAGATAAGTGGAGCGTTGTTGCAAGGCTTGATGGTCGTCTAAATGTAGAATATATAGACAAAGGCTTAAAAGATAATCATACATACCATTATCATGTCCGAGCTGTAACCTACAATGGCATTGTTTCAAAACCAAGTCAAACAGTTAAGTCTGTTACAAAAAAGTTACCACTTGTTATTACAAATCTAAAAGCAACCAACACCTTGCCAAAAAAGATACAATTAACTTGGGATAGATCACAAAATAAAGATTTTTCTTACTATAAACTCTACAGA
>JBEPWC010000209.1:1935-3951 GCA_041642615.1 Sulfurimonas sp.
AGTCAGATGGCGGTTATGATCTTTTAGCAAAACTAAAAAGAGATAGTTATGTTGATGAGATTCAAGAGGATGGTGCTACTTACTTCTATATGGTGACTGCAGTTGATAAAGATGAGCTAGAATCTCCCCTGCAGCCACATGCAACTCAGGGAAATACCCTCTCAAAACCACTCCCTCCAGCTGTAGTTGATGCAAAACTACAAAATAACAAGGTTTTTATAAACTGGAGAAAAAATGACCAAAGAAGTAAGAGCTATACTGTGGTTAGAACTTATAAAAAAGGCTTTTTTGATACAGTTGTAGATGATTTTAAAGATATAACAAATAATAGTTTTATAGATACAAATATAGAAAAAGGTAATACATACTTTTACCATGTAAAAGCTGTTGATGAAAACTCGATAGAGTCAGAGCCTAGCCTAAAGGCTGTTGTTGAGATCCCTAAAGAAGAGAGATAGATGCCACACTTACACATAGAAGAGTTTAAAGAGCTTGAATTACCATGTCAAAAAGATGGTGTAAGCTTTAATTTTTATGCAAAAAATACAAAATATGATGATGAGCTTTTGATCTCTACCACAGTTGAAGATGAGGACTTTTTTTTACTTTTAAAAGATGATGAAAATAAAACACTTTTAAAAACAGACAAGTTAACAAGACCAGCTTCAACTCATAAAGTTCATAAAGCACTTTTGACATATGCGGATGAATCAAAACTGGATGTTATAAGTTCAAATGTCCATACAAGTGTTAAAAATATGCACCTTCAAAAAGTTACAGCGCTTAAAAAAATAGAATACTTTGCAGATAGTTTTCCTGATGTTAAAGATGTTGCCATAGAGGTTGGTTTTGGTTCTGGAAGACACCTTTTGCACCAAGCTAAGAAAAATCCAGATACGCTTTATATAGGGATAGAGATACATCGCCCATCGATCGAACAGGTACTAAAACAGATCAATATTCAAGAGTTAGACAACATTTTAGTCCTAGATTACGATGCAAGACTTTTTATGGAGCTTGTTCCATCAAATATAGTTAGTCAGATCTTTGTACACTTCCCAGTTCCATGGGACAAAAAACCACATAGACGTGTAATCTCTACATCTTTTATAGAAGAGGCTAGGCGTGTTTTAAAAGTTGATGGTACACTTGAACTTAGAACAGATAGTGAAAACTACTATGCATATTCGTATGAAACTTTTATAAATTTTCCAAAGATAGCTTTAAATATTAGAAAAAATAGCGATATAGAGATAAGCTCAAAGTACGAAGACAGATGGAAGCGTATGGAGAAAAATATCTACGATGTTACAATGGTAAACGATCTAGAGTCTGATGAGCTTAAAATTGAGGGCAATTTTAATTTTGATAAGATAGATTATGATGAGCAAAGACTTTTAGACCTAAGCGATGTAACTAAAAGGTTTGATGGTGGTTTTATACACTTTGAAAGGGTTTATAAGATGGAAGATGGTGTAATGCTTAGAGTTTCTATGGGGAGTTTTGACAGACCTGAACATCTATATGTGATCATAAGAGATGGTAGTGCAAGCTACTATCCTCAGCTACCCCTTAGATCAAAGAGTAATTTAAATGCACATAAGTTTTTAAATGGGGTTTTAAATGGATAAAGTTATTCTTGCTAAAGATGTTTCTTTAAGTTATGATTCAAGTCAGACTATTATAAAACAGGCAAATTTTAGTATAGACTCTGGTAGTTTTGTATTTGTTACAGGGGCTAGTGGTAGTGGAAAATCGACACTCTTAAAATCTCTTTATGGAGCTATTAAGCCAAGGCATGGTTCACTCATAGTTGGCGGAGTAGAGCTAAGCGATGTAAGTAAAAGCAAACTTAACTTTTTAAGAAGACATCTAGGAATAGTTTTTCAAGACTATAAGCTTGTAAAAGAGTGGACTATAGAGAAAAACATAACTATGCCGCTTTTGGTAAATGGTTATGACAAAGATATCACTCAAAATCAATCAGAATCTCTTTTAAAGCATGTTAGGCTTAAA
>JBEPWC010000210.1:0-3944 GCA_041642615.1 Sulfurimonas sp.
TGCTGTTGGCGAAGAGCTTTTTCGCGTACTAGAACAAGTAGACTTTCCAATGGGTGATCTACTCCCGCTTGCAAGTGCATCTTCAGCTGGGAGTACTGTAGAATTTAATGGTAAAGAGCACAAAGTATATGAACTTACTGAGAGTGTTTTTAATGAACACCAGGTAGATATAGCTTTTTTTAGTGCTGGTGGAAGTATAAGTGCTAAGTTTGCACAGTTTGCTGTTGAGAGTGGGGCTGTAGTAATTGATAACACATCTCACTTTAGAATGGATGAGGATGTGCCTTTGGTTGTACCTGAGGTTAACCCTGAAGATATAGCAAAATGGACTCAAAGAGGGATCATAGCAAACCCAAACTGCTCAACTATACAGATGGTTCAAGCTCTAAAACCGCTAGATAACCTTTATGGGATCAAGCGTGTAGATGTAAGCACTTACCAAGCTGTAAGTGGTGCTGGAAAAGCTGGTATGGAGGAGCTTGTAAAACAGCTTCAAGACTTCTTTGCATTTAAACTAGAAGATAGCAAAAAAGAGGCATTTATGCACCAGATCGCACTAAACGTGATCCCTCAGATCGATACTCCTCAGCCAAATGGCTTTACAAAAGAGGAGATGAAGATGGTAAATGAAACTCAAAAGATCATGAAAAAACAGATCGCAGTTGCTGCTACATGTGTTCGTGTTCCAGTTTTAAGAAGCCATACAGAATCGATCACAGTTACTTTTGAAGATGATGTAGATGTAGATGTTAATAAAGCCAGAGAGGTAATAAACAACTTTGAAAATGTAGAGGTTATGGATGATCTAGAAAATGGAATCTACCCAATGCCAATCATCTCAACCGATACCGATACAACATATGTCGGAAGAATAAGAAAAGATATATACGCTAAAAATATGCTTCATATGTTTAACTCAGCTGATCAGGTACGTGTTGGAGCTGCAACAAATGCGGTTCGTATAGCACTAAAATGGATAGCTTTAGAGGAGAGTAAATAATGATTGAGAAAGTTTTTGAGAGTGGTTTATGGAGTTCTAGATTTATAATCATACTAGCTGTGATCTTTGGTCTAATCGGGGCTGTTGTACTTTTTATAGTTGCAAGTGTAGATATCTACGCTACAGCCTCTTATGTGATCACAACATACATTAACCATGCACACCCTGAAAACTTTCACACAGATGTAATAGGTGGGATCATAGGTGCAGTTGATCTGTACTTGATCGGTGTAGTTATGCTTATATTTTCTTTTGGACTTTATGAACTGTTTATATCAGAGATAGATCCGGCAAAAGATGGTGAGGGTGGTGATAACCAACTTTTAGCTATAAACTCACTAGATCAACTAAAAGACAAGATAAGTAAAGTTATCGTAATGGTTTTAGTTGTTGGCTTTTTTCAAAAAGTTGGCGATACAGAGTTTGCTACACCGCTAGATATGCTGTACTTGGCACTCTCGATCACTGCTGTTGCAGTAGGACTTTACTTTTTAGGTAAAGTTGGGAAAAAAGACTAACTTTTGTAAAAGTTGATATATAAAAAATTATAATAGGAAAACATATGAGTAAAATATTTGTAGATGCATGTAAAGGTTTAGAGACACCATACACTCCGGTATGGATGATGAGACAGGCTGGTCGTTACCTGCCAGAGTACATGGCTGTCCGTGCTGAGGCTGGAAGCTTTTTAAACCTTTGTCACAACCCTCCAAAAGCAGCTGAAGTTACACTTCAGCCTTTAGATATAGTTGGTGTTGATGCAGCTATACTTTTTTCAGATATTTTAGTGATCCCAGATGAGATGGGGATGGATCTATCTTTTGTTAAAGGTCAAGGTCCAAAGTTTGCAGATCCACTTCAAACTCAAGAGGATCTAGACAAGCTACTTGATGGAGAGGAAGCTGCTAGTAAGCTTACATATGTGTATGAAACGATCGAGCTTTTAAAAAAACAACTTGATGAGCGTGGTGGAGAGACAGCACTGATCGGATTTACTGGTGCACCTTGGACACTAGCTACATACATGATCGAAGGGCAAGGTACAAAAACTTACAACATCTGTAAAAAGATGATGTACTCAAACCCAGAACTTTTACACAACATACTTAGAAAAGTTACAGATGTGGTTAAACTCTACATGGAAAAACAGATACAAAGTGGTATAGACGTAGTCCAGATCTTTGATAGCTGGGCAGCTGCTATTGAGCCTGGTATGTATGATGAGTTTTCTTGGAGCTATATGGTTGAGATCGCTGAGTATTTAAAAGAGAGATACCCACACATACCTGTGATCATGTTCCCTAAAGGTGTGGCTTCATTTATTACAAGTGGTAAAGTCTATGGAAACTTTGATGTGTTTGGCGTTGACTGGTCTACTCCAATGGCGTTAGCTAAAAAGCATCTAGGTGATAAGTATGTACTTCAGGGAAATATGGAGCCGTGCCGCCTTTACTCAAAAGAGGCTATAACTAAATGTGTAGAGGTTATACAAGAGACTATGGGTGGCAAACGCCATATCTTTAACCTAGGTCATGGAATCCTTCCAGATGTGCCAGTTGAAAATGCTATACACTTCGTAGATGAATGTCATAGAGTTAGTGGAAAAAAATAACATAATATTTGGACCCGTAAACTCACGCCGTTTTGGTATGAGTTTGGGCGTTGATCTCTCCCCTGCTTTAAAGCAGTGTAATTTTGACTGTCTCTACTGTGAACTCTCCCCTGCTGCTACTGTAGAGAAGCAATCAGATGTTCTTGAAGTAGATCTAATCATAAGTGAGTTAAAAAAACATCTAAATGAAAAAATAGATGTGATCACACTAACTGCAAACGGTGAACCGACACTTTACCCTAAACTAGATCGCTTAATAGATGACATAGATAAAATAAAAGATCAAACTCAAACACTGATCCTTACAAACTCAGCAAACTTAGTAGATCAAAAAACTTTTAACTCACTTCTTAAACTTGATCAGGTAAAGCTCTCTTTAGATGCAGTAAGTGATGATGTGTTTAAAAAGATAGATCGTCCCCACTCAAACATAGATATAGATCATATGGTTGATAAAGTGATTGAGTTTAGTAAGATCTACAAGGGAAAACTCTTTATTGAGATCCTTTTTGTCCATGGACTTAACGACTCAAAAGATGAAGTAAAAAAACTAAATGAGGTTTTACTAAAACTTCAAAACATAGCAAGGGTAGATCTAGGAAGCATAGACAGACCCCCAGCTTATCCAGTAGTTGGGATCAGTTACAAAGAGTTACATGAGATATCTTTGATGTTTGATAGCTCTTTACCAATACATATAGCCTCCCGTATACATGCTGAGCCTAACAATAGTCACTATAGCGATGAAGAGATCATAAATACGCTAGATAAAAGACCATTAACTAAAGATGACATAGATCTGCTCTTTGATGAAGATACAAAAAACAGGCTAAACACACTTATAGATCAACAAGTTATAGCTAAAAAAACAGTTGGAAATTTAGAATTTTATATTCCACAAAACAATTTAAAAAGAAAACGTCAAAAATAGCCAAAATAACTTGACTTTTTGAGGCTCTTAAAGTATAATTTCGCCTCAATATATATTTATAAATATTCCGGATTAGCTCAGCGGTAGAGTAGATGACTGTTAATCATTTGGCCACTGGTTCGAATCCAGTATCCGGAGCCATATATATTGAAACTTTTTACAACCACAAATTCCGGATTAGCTCAGCGGTAGAGTAGATGACTGTTAATCATTTGGCCACTGGTTCGAATCCAGTATCCGGAGCCACTTCAAATAAACAATATATAGGTAAATTTAAAATCCATACTCAACAAACAGATCGTTTAGTTTATCTTCACTAAGTACACCTATATTTCGGTAGACCTCATCTCCATTTTTATCATATATAATCTGAGTCGGAATCATCCTTATATCTAAAGCAT
>JBEPWC010000211.1:0-3940 GCA_041642615.1 Sulfurimonas sp.
GTGGATATTTGATATATGAACCTCAATAGTTGGAATACCAACTGCACTGATCGCATCACGAATAGCTATTGATGTATGCGTGTATGCAGCAGGGTTGATTATTATACCTTGAGCTTCACCATAACACTCCTGGATCTTATCTACAATCTCACCCTCAAAGTTTGACTGAAAAAACTCAACTTCTATGTTGTTTTGAGATGCAAAATCTTTCATTTGAGAATGGATCTGTTCTAACTTCATTGGTCCATAGATCTGTTGTTCTCTAACACCTAACATGTTTAAGTTTGGACCTTGAATTACTACTACTTTCATTTTTCACCTTAATAATAAACTTTAAAAGGATATTTTATCTTATAGATTATTAAAGTTGATTGATTTTTACCAAATGTGTATAATTACGCAACAAAACCACTATAAAGATATAAAATGAAAATCATTACACCACACTACATCCTTTTAGATGACAAAGTTGTTACAAACCTATCAATTGCTTATGATCAAACAATAAAAAAAATTGCACCTTATGAAGAGTTGCTAAATGAGTTTCCTGACGCAAAAGTTACTTCACTAAGAGAAAATTCACTTTTAATGCCAGGACTTATAAACTCCCATGTTCACATAGAGTTTAGTGCTAATAAAACCAACCTCTCCTATGGTGACTTTATCTCATGGCTATACAGCGTTATAGAAAACAGAGAGGAGCTTATTAATGGTTGTTTGGATGAGTGTATGGATAAGGCTATTGATCATATGCTAAGGTCTGGTATAACTACATTTGGGGCTGTTTCATCTCATGCTATGGATTTAGAAGCTTGTCAGAGAGCTAAGCAAAATGTTGTATTTTTTAATGAGCTGATCGGAAGCCAAGCTGCTGCTGCAGATGCACTGTATGGAGACTTCATATCTAGACTAAACGCTTCAAAGAATGTAAAGCGTGATGGCTTTTATCCAGCTGTAGCTATCCACTCCCCATACTCTGTTCACCCTATTTTAATCAAAAAAGCACTCAAACTTACAAAAGATGAAGATCTTAAGCTCACTGCTCACTTTATGGAGTCTCAAGCTGAGAGAGACTGGCTAGATAAAAGTGATGGGGATTTTAAAAGTTTTTTTGAACAACTTCTAAAGCAAAACAGTGCTGTTTGTAACTCAGATGAGTTTTTATCTCACTTTGATGATCACAAAACACTCTTTACCCACGCTACAAAAGCAAACTCTGATGAGCTTGATATGATCTCTAAAAATAAACAAACGATCATACACTGCCCAATCTCAAATAGACTTCTAGGAAATGGGGCATTAAACATAGATGAGTTAAACAAAAAAAATATTCGCTGGATCCTTGCAACTGATGGACTTAGTTCAAACTACAAGCTAGATCTATTTGAGGAGATGAAAGTAGCTCTGTTTATGCACACCGACACACCGCTTTTGAACTTAGCTAAACAGCTTATTAAAAGTGTTACAAAAGATGCAGCAGATGCACTTGGATTAAACACAGGTGAGATCAAAGAGGGTAAAAATGCAGATATAATTGTTCTTGATCTAGATGCTACCCCAAATGAAGAGTTACCTATCCACATAATACTGCATCGCTACAACATCTCAAAAGTGATTATAAATGGAGAGGATGCTTTTTAAACACACCCATTTGAGTTTAAAACATATCTGTTTCTGCCGTTATCTTTTGCTTTGTAGAGCATATCATCTGCTTTTGTGATGATACGCTCCTCATCAACAGATGGATCAACAACGCAAGAGACTACACCTACAGACATAGTAACATAATCACTTATTTTACTACCAGCGTGTTGTATCTTTAGTTCCTCAATACTATCGCAAATTTTTTGAGCCATTAATAAGCTTGTTTTGCTATTAGTTTCACTCATTAAAACACCAAACTCCTCTCCACCAAGTCTAAATACATAATCAGTCGGTCTTTTAAAAAGTAAACTAAGCTGACTTGCTACTTTTTTAAGTGCAAGATCACCTTGAATATGCCCATAAGTATCATTATACTGCTTAAAATAATCAATATCTAGCATCATAAATGCAAAATGGTTTTTAGATCTTTTAGCACGCTTTATCTCTCTGTCATAAACCATATTAAAGTATCGTCTATTGTGCAGTTTAGTAAGAGAGTCTGTGTAGGAGGCATCTTCTAGTTTTTTGTTAGCTAGTTTTAGTTGCTTATGAGCTGATTCAAGCTCATTTTGATCATTTTGAATACTTTTAAAAACATAATAAGATATGCTTAAAACCCCTAAAATCACGAACATAAAAACCGCACCAAGATCTTTTAGTGTTGAGCTATAGTTTTTTAAAAATTTCTTTCTTTCATACTTTGCAATATCTTCTTCATAGTTGATTAGCTTTTTTAGATCTTTATGGATTTGCAAAACTTTTCTGTCTACTTCAACAAGAGAGATATCTTTGTAATCATTGACTTTTAACAGCTCCTTGAAGTATTTATTTGTGCTTTTTATTTTTAATGAAACATACTCCACATACTGAATCTCATCATCCCTTTTAAAATGATTCTCATAACTGATCCATATATCTTGAATCTTCTGTATCGTCCTGCGTAGAGTTGTTTTAAACTCTTCATTATCAATATTAGAAGACTTAACCCTAAAAACAGCAGATGAAAGATCAGAATCATAGTAATGCATAATCTCATTTAACTCACCAATTGGCACTAGTGAACCAAAATATATAGCATCTATGTTTTTTTTCATAGCATTTGTATTTGCTGTCCCTATTACAGAGATGCTGATCAAGCCAAATGTGATAAGCAAAAATAAAAATAAAAGCTTACTTTTAAGTCTCATAACTTCTATAAATTTCATAATACTGCTTTAAGCAATTGATATACCATAAAATGATAAAATTTCGCAAATCATGCACAAGGAAACTATAGATGCCAGTAGCACACGCTATAAACACAGATACCTACCTAGACCCAATCGAGATACAAGCACACTTAGAAAATGTAGAGTATGCAATCCTTGCAACACCAGCCCCAAGTCATTTTAAAGATACACCGATCCAATTTACTATATTTTTAAACACACAAGATGAGTTTTCGCAAGATATAAAAGATGCTATTTTGGATAAGTTTTGTGATGAGCAAGGGATAAAAAATCCATCTGAGGTTATGAGCCAACCTATGCCTGTTGGGTTTGGAAAAAGCCCTGCACAAGACACACCAATGCCTCTTCTTTTAGTAAAACCAGAGGATCAAAACTCAATTCCACATGTCATAATGCATGTGATCGACTTTTTGGGTGATTCAGATAATTTTTACGAAGCAAAAACAGAGGGTTTAACAGGTTGGTCTTACTCTTATGAGAGTTAAGAGTTTATAGTTATAACCTTATTTATGTTGTTAAAGATCTCCTCAACCCTACCCTGCCAAAGCTTTTTAAACTCTTTGGCTTCATCATCTGTTGCAAAATTTCTAAGTAGTTTTTGCATAAGCTCAGCTTGTTTAGGATCAGCCTCAACTGAGCTTGGATCGTAGCTAATCTTAACACTCTCATTAGTATCGTTTCTGGTAAATCTAACATCTGAGTCAATATCAATATTAAAGCTTACAAGTGAGTGTCTAATATACTCACCACCTATCCCTTTAAACCCTAAAGTTTTAGTAGAACCTGTGATTTGACTCATAACATTTGAGATCACACCAACAACACCATCGTTCTCATCTGAAGAAAATTCTATCATGATCTCACCACGAAGTGGGGTCTCATCTTTATATAATTCTTTTAGTCCAACAAGTGTCATTATGTACGCACCAGCAACTGTTGGACAAGAGTGCCCAGCACTCTTTACAACATCAAGATAGCTAAACTCAACTATACCATCATTAACGCTACCTAAAAACTCCGCTAGATCATCTCTTAGTGTTATTGTTGGTAACTTATCAAAAAACTCT
>JBEPWC010000212.1:0-3880 GCA_041642615.1 Sulfurimonas sp.
TGAGCCTATCACGATCATAAACTCAGTGTTATATATGTCGTTGTAAGGGTTTGTAGCAGCACCCTCGCCAATTGTCACTTTCATACCTGAGAGTGATGGTGAGTGACAAACCCTAGCACAGTTGTCAACATGTGGAGAGTTTAGAGTATGGCGGGTAAACTTTTGAAAAAGATATGAACTCTCACAAGATGTTCTGGCTCCACCGATCGAGCAGATCGATTTTCGACCATATTTTTCTTGTGTCTCTTTTAGCTTCATAGTAGCAGCTGTAGTAGCAGAGTCTAGATCACTCTCATACCAAGTCTCATCCAAATCAACAAGTGATGAAGAGATCTCTTGTTTTATAGCAGGGTTTTTTTCAAGCCAAGTTTTTCTAATGCGTGGTATTTTAAGTCTCTCATCTGAGTCCACAAAGTCAAAACCGTATTTTCCTTTTATGCAAAGTTTTCCCTGACTTACAACACCATCAGGGTGTGCAAAGATCTTAACTATTTTATTCTCTTTAACATCCACATTTGCCGCTATATCGCAACCAACACCACAGTATGTACAAACACTATCTATTGTTTTAATATTTTCCATAAAATCCACCCACAGTTTGATAAACTAATCTTACAAAAAAACGACTTAATATTTATAATATTTTTTTACACTTTGTTTACTTCAGTTTAGTTACAGACTACTTGACTTTAAATAAAATAGATCAATTTTTAGCTACAATAACACTATATATAAACTCTAAGGAAAAAGGGATGAAGTTTATTTTTAATCTGTTATTTACAACTCTGTTTTCAGTAGGCTTATACGCAAACGAATCAACTCAATCAATTTCTAAAGAGAATATACTACTTTACATAGCTTTAGGGCTTGTTGTAGTTTTGATCTACTACATTTTTAGCATGTTTAAGAAACTAAACGACGCAAACAAATACCTTTCAGAAAAAAACATAGAGTTTCACCAAAACAAAGAGAGACTTGAACTTGCACTCAAAGCTGGTAATCTTGGGTCTTGGGATGTTGACTTTACAAAAAATGAAACTATTGTCAATGATCAATGGTCTAAAGTAACAGGCTATAAACTTCAAGATTCACAAATCCTCTCTAAAGACACTTGGCTTGAGACTATATATCCAGATGATCGAGATATGGTATTAAAATGTGGGTCTGACTATAAGCAGGGGCTTACAAAAGAGTACAATGTAGAGTACAGAGGTGTAACAAGTGAAAATAAAGTGATATGGCTAAGGACTACAGGTGCTATAACACAAAGAGATGAAGACAACAACCCAACTAGAATGATAGGGATAGTAAGAGATATAACAAAAGACAAACTCTATAACAAACAACTCCAAAATGCTAAATCTCAAGCTGAAGAGATTGCTAAAATGAAATCAGAGTTTTTGGCAAACATGTCTCATGAGATCCGTACACCACTAAATGCGATCATAGGTTTTATAGATCTTTTACGTGAACAAGAACAAGATAAACAAAAACTTGAATACTTAAACATAGTAAACACCTCAAGCAAAAGCTTAGTCAACATCATAAATGACATACTTGACTTTAGTAAGATAGAGAGTGGGAAACTAAGCATTGAGCATATTGACTTTGATACAAAAGAGGAGTTTAACATAACCAAAAAACTCTTTGAGGCAAAAGCCAAAGAAAAAGATATAGATCTACAAGTTACATACAAAGATGTCCCTGAGTATCTAAATAGTGATATATTAAGGATCAAACAGATCGTTAACAATCTCCTAAGCAATGCCATCAAGTTTACCCCAAAAGGTAAAAATATAACCCTCTCACTTGAACACAAAGAGAACCAACTACTTGTAGCTGTAAAAGATGAGGGTGTGGGTATTCAAAAAGACAAACTCCAAAGTATATTTGAAGCTTTTTCTCAAGAGGAGGTTTCAACTTCTAGAAAGTATGGTGGTACTGGACTTGGACTTTCAATTAGCTCACGCCTTGTAAACCTTTTAGGTGGTGAGCTTAAAGTTAAAAGTAAACTTGGAGAGGGGAGTGTTTTTTACTTTAAGATCCCCGTAGAGATCGGTAAAGAGATCCAAAAAGAGTCTAGCGAAGATGTTAGTTCTGATAACTTTAAAGGCAAAAAGATACTTCTTGTTGAAGATATAAAAACAAATCAGCAGATCATGAAGATCCTTATAGAAAAAGTTGGTATGAGTATAGATATAGCAAACGATGGTTTAGAAGCTATAGATATGTTTACAAAAAAACAATACGACTGTATACTTATGGATGAAAATATGCCAAACATGAACGGTCTTGAAGCTACACATGAGATCATAACCTATGAAAAAGACAACAAGTTAGATCACACACCAATTATTGCACTAACTGGGAATGCAGTTGATGGAGATAGAGAGAGGCTAATGGCAGCTGGTATGGATGAGTACCTAAATAAGCCAATCGACAAAGAGAAACTCTATAAACTTATATCTTCATTTGTTTCTTAGTTAGCCGATGTTGTTTAAAATACGTTTTATGCAAAACTTTTAAATGGCTGGATCAATGTTTAAACCTTTTTTACTTTTACTCATAATAATACTTAACATTAGTGTTTTAGAAGCTTCTTATTACGAGAGGGGAAAAAAATATTTTTATAACAAAGAGTATAAAAAAGCAATTATATATTTTAAAGAAGCAAAAGATAACTACTCTAACATGGATATGCTTATCATGTGGGCTTATAGTGAAAAAGCACTAGGACGTGAACTTTACCTAATAGCTGCATATGAGAGGATCTTAAACCTAAATCCTAACAATTTTGATATAGCTATGAAGCTAAATAGACTATATAAAAATAGAGACTTAGAGGGTAAAGTTGCCAACACTATTGAAAAGTTTAACTACAATGACTTTGAAAATTCATATAGAGGATACATAAGTAAATTTTTACACCATGACAACAAAAAATTAAAAAAACTACACTCAAACTACTACGCAACTATAAATAGCGATCAAGCCATGCACGTCTATGATCAGAACAACTCTTTAAAGGTATTGGACTATCCGCTCAAAACAGATACGCACTACAACCTTGGAGCAAACTACAGTTACATACACGACCTAGACAATAAAGGTCTTTTTTTTAAGGCTGATGCTAAGCTCTGTGTAGATCTTAAAAGTGATTCTTCGTTGATAAGTAGATCTTTACTAAAAATAGATACAGAAATTGGTAAAAAAATATCTGAAATGATCTTTGCTGTGCCATTATCGTACTCATATAACACTATAAAAAATCACTACAAATACGACATTGTAAAACTCTCACCAAAAATTATAATCCTGCTTGATGAAAGTCATATATTTGATTTTTCTTTTATCTACTCAAAAACATCTTTTCTTGATCAGCAGATGAATGAGCTCAATAGCGATACATATGGTCTAACATCTACTATGCGTTACATGATGGACCATAACAACTTGCACCTTGGTATGACTTATCTAAAAACAGACTCTCTGTATTCAAAAAAAAGATATAAAATCTTTTTATCTAACTTCATGCCTGTAAAAGATTTTAATATCAACTTTAAAGCCAACTTCATACTAGATGAATATAAGAGTGAGATCTCAAATAGACGAGATAGAATACTTGATATAGCTACCGAATTTTACACAAAGCCCATTAATAACACTAGATTTTTGTATAAAATCAACTACTTGTCAAACGACACCAATTATAAGGGACTAAATTATGATAAACTAATATTTAGTTTTGGATTAGAATTTAACTCTTAAGGGAAGGTTTATATGAGATTTTTTATATTATTATTGGTCAGTTTTAGTATTTTACTTGCAGATATTGGTAGTGTGTCTATGCTTAAAGGGGATGTAAAATTAACTAGAGATG
>JBEPWC010000213.1:0-3851 GCA_041642615.1 Sulfurimonas sp.
ACAAGCAAGCTCATTTGCCATAACCATACCTATAGCTACTGCCTCTCCATGAAGGTATTTTTCATATTTTGTCTCATTTTCTATGACATGTCCAAAAGTGTGTCCATAGTTGAGTGCTGCACGTATGCCTTGTTCCTTTTCATCTTTTGCTACAACCTCGGCTTTTGTTTTTACAGCTCTTGTGATCGCTTCTACAAGTGTTTCTTGATCTCTCATATCTGCATCTTGTAAAAACTCAAAGAACTCTTTGTTAAAAGTAACAGCCATCTTAACGACCTCTGCAAAACCTGCACCAAACTCCCTTTTTGGAAGTGTAGTTAAAAAGTAAGGATCTATATAAACTGCTTTTGGCTGATGAAATGCACCAACTAGATTTTTACCATATTTGTTATTCATCCCCGTTTTTCCACCAACACTCGCATCTACCTGAGACAAAAGTGTAGTTGGGATCTGTATAAAATCGATCCCACGCTGATAAATACTTGCGGCAAAGCCTGTCATATCTCCAACAACTCCACCACCAAAAGCTATAAGAAGCGATTTTCTATTAAACTTATGATCAAAAAGTGAATTCAAAATTTTGTCTATTGAGTCTTGGTTTTTGTACTGTTCACCATCAGGTAGCGTTATAACAACAAGCTCTTTAGCACTAATCTTATCTTTTAAGTACTCTAAATGCAGGTTGGCTACTGTTGTGTTTGTAACTATTGCAACTTTTTTATCAAAATGTAACTTCGGGAGCGTGTCTATTGTTATATCGTATGAGTTATCTACTACTTTTTTAAGGGGAATATTTACCTGCATCATCTATCCAAACATAAAATTTATTATTTGAGTAGATAATACTTAATTTTTGCTAATAATTTGCTAAATTATAGGTATAAAGATCTGATGATAGTCATCTAGCTTATGGTAAAGCCTCTCACTATCTGTCGAAAACAAAGAGTAAAAAGATTTTTTGGTTAGTTTTGCTGTAAATGGAAGTATATGTATGAAATCTTCTTTTTGACTAAGTGTTTTGATCGGATTTTCATTCTCTTTTAAAACTTTGATGCTTTTTGAAAAGATTGTTGATAGATTATAGTAATGCTCAATCACCTGCTCTTTTTTAGCTTCGTGTTCATTTAAATAGTCATATAGGTTTATATTAAAGCCCATCTGCTCACATATATCGTATATTGTAGTAGATATCTTCTCAAGGTCTCTATTGTCACTCAGTATCAAAGCAGCATCTTTGATCGATGAAAATGACTTATTTGACATCTTAAGGATCGGTACATGCGATTCATAAAGCATACCTCTTGTTTTTGTATCTTTAAATATATCTTTAGGAACGATCACAAGCCCAACATGGTAGTTTTGAATATCATCAAAAAAGCTAAGTTGTGTTGGTTTATCATCGTATTTGATATCAACTATAACATCAAGATCAACCTGCTCTTTAATATGTTGAAGTGCATCTATATCGTTTGGATTTACAACCCTAATAATAAGGTTATGATTAAATTTTTTGTGTATAAATATAGAACGTCTAACAAGCTCTTTGATCTTGTTTTTATCTACAAGATCCATATCTATATATAGATATATGTTTGATCCAAAAGGCTCTGGAAACTGCCCAAGTTCACGCTTAATAGCACGGTAAACTGACTTTAAAACAGCTGGTTGTCCAACCAAGATCAGCATGTCATTTGGCTGAATCATCCTTCTTCTAGATGGTAATAAAAGCTTTCTATTTCTATAGATCGCTACAATACGCCAATCTTTTTGCTCGATCACCCCAATGTGTCTATATACAAATGAGCTTCCAAAAGGTACAAGAACCTCCATAATTTCGCCCTCGCCTAATCCTACATTTTGGGCAATAACAGGTACGTTTGGAAGGTAATCAATAAGCCTTGAAGCTACAATCTCTTTTGAGTCTATAAGTATGGTGTCTGGGTCTGTATTTTTTAAGCCCCAGTGATCTAGTAGGATTATTCTAACTTTATTTTTGAGTGATCGGATATTTTTTAAGGTGTATTTTGCCTCTGCTTCATCATCCATTAAGATGATAACTTCAACAAAATCCATTTTTAAAAGATTTGCTAGTTTATGTAGACTTGTGGGATCAAACTCATAAAACTTAAAACGTGCCGGGTTGTACTCTTCATATTTAATAGCTTTAGTTTGAACAACATAATATATATTTTCTGATGTATAAGTCTCAATAACCCTTTCAATAAAGTGTTCTCCAACTTTTCCATCGCTAATTACTAGTATTTTTTTCACGTATTATCTTACTTTTTTTGTGGGTATTATATCATTAAATATTGAGTATAAAAAATTAGGTCTTTTTCAAGCTTTTGCAAAGCTCTAAAAACTCTTCACCATAACGCTCAAACTTGACTTCCCCTACACCGTTTACTAAAAGCATCTCATTTTTTGTTTGGGGAAGACTTTGTGAAAGTAGTGAGAGTGTTTTGTCTGAAAACACAACGTATGCAGGGACACTAGCACTATCAGCTATCTCTTTTCTTAAAGCTCTAAATGCCTCAAATGTTTCACTGTTTTTATCATAATCAGCTTTGTAAGATTGCTTTTTTACCACCTTTAGTTTATCTTCATCTATAAAAACATCCATTTTTGATTTTAAAATATCTAAACCAACTTGCGTGATCTTAATAGCCTTAAACTCTCCTATAGTTATTGCATCTAATTCAAAAAGCCTATCTGCCACAGCACTCCATGATGACTTATGCAAACCTTTTCCAATCCCATAGACTGAGAGTTTGTCATGGTTAAACTGCAACACCCTTTTAGATTTTGATCCCATTAAAACATCAACAACATGGTTGATCCCAAAACGTTGATCACACCTATATATTGCTGAGAGAAGTTTTTTTGATTCTTCTGATATATCACTCTGAAGTACTTCACCTCTTAAGCAGCTACTACACATATCTGTACAAGATTCTATCTCATCATCAAAGTAATGTGCTATTTTTTGGTGTTTACACTCACTAGAGTTTGCAAAACTGTACATCTTGTTTAGTTTTGTATACATTAGGTTTTTGTACTCAAGATTTTGGATATCTTCAACCAAAAGCCTTCTTTGGATCTCATCAGCTTTAGTGTAGAGTAGAAGTGTCTCACTATCTAGTCCATCACGACCAGCACGACCGATCTCTTGGTAGAAGTTTTCCATAGTTTTTGGCATACTCATATGTACTACAAAGCGTATGTTACTTTTATCTATCCCCATACCAAAAGCTATGGTGGCTACAACTATGTCTATGTCGTCATATATAAATTCCTTGTAAACCCCACCCCTTATCTCACTACTAAAACCTGCATGGTAAGCTTTTGCTTTATACCCCTCACTTTGAAGATACGATGCTATACTCTCAACCTCTTTTTTACTAAAAGCATAAATGATCCCACACTCATTTTTATGTTTGTTTAAAAAGTTACTTAGCTGTTTTCTACCATTTGAGACCCTTAGCTCTGTGTTTATCAAAAGGTTGTTTCTATATGTTTTACCCCTTAATTCAACTGGATTTGAGAGTCTAAGTGAAGTAGATATATCCTCTTGAACTTTTTTTGTAGCTGTAGCTGTAAAAGCAGCTATATTTATACTTGGAAACATGCTCTTTAACTGTGAAAGGTTTCTGTAGTCTGAACGAAATTCATGACCCCATTCACTGACACAATGGGCTTCATCTATAACAAAAAAGTTTATATCTATGTTGTGAAGTAGATTTAAAAAATCTCTTGAGCTTAAACGCTCTGGTGCTATGTAGAGAAGTTTTACTTCTGATCTTAGAAGTTGGGTTTTTACATCATTTACCTCTTGGTAACTTTGTGAAGAG
>JBEPWC010000214.1:0-3848 GCA_041642615.1 Sulfurimonas sp.
AGTAAAATACACGTGGGTGTTCTAAGTATTTTCCAAGTATGGAGATCACACGTATGTTGTCACTTACATCTTTGATCCCCGGTTTTAAACAGCAGATCCCACGAACGATCAGATCGATCTTAACACTGGCTTGGCTCGCTTTGTAGAGTGCACGGATCACATCATCATCAACTAAAGAGTTTACTTTTGCAATGATCTGACCATCTTTACCTTTTCTAGCCTCATTTTGTATAAGTGAGAGTATCTTTGGTTTGATCTGAGCTGGGGACATGTAAAGCTCATCTAGTTTGCCTTTTTTGCTAAACCCTGTAAGGAAGTGGAAAAACTTAGTAAGATCGTTTGTTATGTCCACATCGCTTGTCATGTAGCTCATATCTGTATAGATTTTTGCAGTTGTAGGGTTGTAGTTACCAGTTCCAATATGTGCGTACTGCTTTAGTTTTCCGTCTTTTCTACGAGTTACAAGTGCTGCTTTTGCATGGACTTTAAAACCTTTGATCCCATAGATCACATGTGCACCGGAGGTCTCTAAAGCTCTGGCCCAGATCAGGTTGTTTTCCTCATCAAATCTAGCTTTTAGTTCAACCATAACCGTTACCTGCTTACCACTCTCACTAGCTTCCATAAGTGACTTTACGATCGGAGAGTTTTGACCAGCACGGTAAAGTGTCATCTTGATCGAAACAACATCTTTGTCTTTTGCAGCATCCTGTATGAGCTTAACCACTGGCTCAAAACTAGCATACGGGTGATACATTAGCGTATCTTGTTTATCTAGTATGCTAAAAACATTCTCACCATTTTGAAAAGGTGGAAGCATCTTTGGTTTAAAAGATGGAACTAAAAGATGTGCAAAGTCTTTAGTACCCACTATCTGCCACAAAGATGAGAGGTTTAAAAATGTGTTAAATCTGTAGATATCATCTTTGTAAACATTTGTATGGCGGTTGAAAAACTCTATGATCTCCTCATCAGCTTTTGAACCAGCTTCAAGCCTAACCATAGCACCTTTACGACGAAGCTTTAGGCCCTCTTCTAGGATCTCCATAAAGTCATCAGCTTCCTCCTCTTCGATCTCTATATCTGCATTTCTTGTAACACGAAAAGAAGCGTATTTCTCAAGTGTGTAACCAGGGAAGAGATCCTCAACATGTTTAGCTACAACGGTTTCTATGGGTACAAAAAGCCCAGTTTCAATCTCTACAAATCTCTCAAGAACACGCGGAACCCTAACCATACCATAACGCTCAATAGCACTATCTTCCATATCATTTAGTTTTACTATGATCCCAAAACTTAAGTTGTTAAGGTGTGGAAACGGGTGCGTAGAATCTACTGCAATAGGGATGATTACAGGGTAGATCTCTTCGCTAAAAAATTTATCTAGTTTTTTTTGCTTTTCCTTTGAAACCTCTGCATACTTTCTGACAAATACACCTTGATCTTCAAGATCTGACAAAATATTTTTCATACACTCCTCTACAGCAACTTGTTCTTTGTGTAGGTACTTTCTGATCTCACGCAACTGCTCAAGTGGTGTAAGTCTATCGGCTCCTGATACTATAATCCCAGCTTGAAAGAGCTTTTTAAGCCCAGCTATACGGATCATATAAAACTCATCAAGGTTTGTTCCATAGATTGCTAAAAATTTTAGTCTCTCTAGTAGTGGTAGTGATTTATCTTGGGCTTGTTTTAACACCCTTGTGTTAAACTGCAGCCAAGAGAGCTCTCTGTTAATATATAGTTGTGGATTTTTCAAGTTTAACATTTTATACAATCCCTAGTTTTAATTAGCAGATTATATCAAAATGTTGCTAATTATTTGATAATACCACTCCCTTTATAGTTAGCAGAATGATAAATGGTAACACCATTTTTTCTAGCATAGTATCTCATAAGTAGTTTTTGAAGAGTTGGCTCGATCGATGGGGTAAACCACGCGTTGTTGCTAGTTGCTATGACAAAATCCACCTCACCCTCATAGATCTCATCACATGTAGCTTCGTAGCATATGGCATTTCTAAATTTTTGACCCTTAATCGTAAAGTCACTAGGTTTAGTTGCTGTTTTAAAGTCAGATTGACCTGCAAAAAATGTGTTGTTAATAAAATCTCTTGCAAATTCAGGGAGTGGAATGTACTCACCAAAAGGTACAAGTACTAGTTTTTTTGCAAATGTGAAGTTACCATCTTCAAAATGATACGTAACATTGTAGTTGTTGCCTTTTTCGTAGTAGAGTGAGCCAGTTACTATGGTTATATCTTTTGAGATCTCTTTTAGTTGCTCTATAACCTTTGGGTTTTTGTTCATATAGATCGGGAAAAAAGACTCTGGAAATACGATCACATCGTAGTCTTGAGTAATAGCTTTTTCGATCTCCTTATAACCTAACAAAAGTGTAGGCTCTAGTGTCTCTCTTTTCCATTTTTTTTCCTGTTTTATATCTGTTTGAACAAGCTTAATCATAAGATCACTTGTGTTTTGCTCTTTTTTATAGAGACTCAGATGTGGGTTTGCCAAGATCAGTAGTAAAAGTGGTGCGTACTTGTATCTGTTTTTTATGTAAAAAGGGATCGTGATTGAGGCTAAGATCAATGCTAGTTGATACTTGTGGATCCCTAAATAACTCTCTACAAAAACCAGCTCGATCTGCATCCAGTTCCAGTCAAAGGGTTCAAAAAAACTAAGTCCAAAAAGGATAATCGCACGTACATAAGGCTTACTAGTTAGTGCTAGAGTCCCAAAAAAAAGCATATATATGACGCCAAAAGAGAAGGTTATGATCGGTTCTAAATACCCTACACCGTTATACTTAAAGCTATACCCGATCCAGTAAAACCAAAAAAGACCTATGAAAAAACCAGCCGCTAAGATCGATCTTTTTGGCATGTATATAAGAGAGACCAATGCTAAGAGACCAAAAAAAGTATTTAAAAACTTTAGTGTAATGCCGTAGTGTTCAAAGTATATAAAAGCACTAAAAAACAAAGAAACTAAAAACCCTCTGAATATGTCAATATGAAGTCTGTTAGAGTCAAATAAAGATTGCATACACAATTATACATCATTTTCAGGCATGTATTAATATTCTTTTTGTATAATCCTTAAAATTTTTATTTAAGGATAACCCTAATGGAAGCATTAACCCAATTATTGCCGTTTGTATTTTTAATTGCAATTATGTATTTTGTAATAATACGCCCACAACAAAAAGAAGCTAAAGAGAAAAAAGCTATGATCGAAGCACTTGCTAAAGGTGACAAAGTAGTTACTAATGGCGGATTTATTGTTGTAGTTCATAAAGTTGAAGAGAACTTTTTTAGCGTAAAAATAAATGATGATACAGTTGTAAAAATAGCAAAAGATGCAATCGCAAGAAAGTACGAGGATGAAGCTTAATTTTCGTATTGTAATATTTGCTCTTGCTATAGTCTTTGGTGTGGGTTTTTCCATGCCAAGTCTACTCCAAACCGAGGGTGGAAAAAAAGTAAACTTAGGCCTTGATCTCCAAGGTGGTCTTCATATGCTTCTGGGTGTAAAAACAGAGGAAGCTACAGCTTCACGCTTAAAATCAATCGCAGGTAGTATCAAGTATTTTACAGACAAAAATGACATCCTAATAGACGATCTAGAGTTTGATCAAGATGCAGTTTCATTTTTGCTACTAGATACAGATGATACTAAGCTTATACAAGATCATTTAGGCAAAATAGAGGGTTTAAATGTAGTCTATGATGCAGAAAATATCTCTATGAGTTTTACTCCCAAAGAGATTGTAAAAACTAAGCAAGAGGCTATTGATCAGGCTATTGAGACGATCAGAAACAGACTCGATCAGTTTGGTTTAA
>JBEPWC010000215.1:0-3812 GCA_041642615.1 Sulfurimonas sp.
ATACACACTAGAAGATTATTCAAAGATGATTGATCATGAGTATGTAGATCTTTTTTACTCAAGTATAAAAGGCACTCTAGATAATAACTCCAATTGTGAAATAGGATATAAGTTTAAAAATGCAAAAGGTGAGGAGATCTTTTTGCTACAAAAAAGTGAAGCAAAGCTAAACAGTAAAAAAGAGAAAAAGATCTTTGGAACCATACAAGACATCACAAAAAACAAAGAGATGGAAAATGAGTTAAAACAAAAAGAGAATATGATCATATCACAATCAAGGCACGCTGCTATGGGTGAAATGATGGGACTAATTGCTCATCAGTGGCGTCAACCCATATCGGTTGTAACTATGGGGATCAACAACATCCTTGTTGATCTAGAACTAGACTCTCTAAACCAAGAGACTCTAAAAGAGGAGCTAGAAAATATCTCTGAACAAACGCAAAAGCTATCAAAAACTATTGATGATTTTAGAAATTTTTTCAAATCAGATTCAAAAAAAACAACCTTTACACTAGATAAGATCACACAAGATGTGAGATATATTCTAAAAGCTAGCCTAGAAAACCACTCGATCTCACTCATATGCAACCATAAAGATGAGATATCTCTAAATACCTACAAACATGAACTGATGCAGGTTATCTTAAATATTATGAACAACTCAAAAGAGGCACTGGTCAAAAACGATGTAAAAGACAAAAAGATACGTTGCAGTAGCTATAAAGAAGAAGACTTCGCTCTTATATCTATTTGCGATAACGCAGGTGGAGTTACTCAGCAAAATATAAACAAGATATTTGAACCTTACTTTTCGAGTAAGAGTGAGTTACAAAATGTAGGTATGGGTCTTTACATATCAAAAACCATAGTCCAAAACCACTTGGGTGGTTTAATAGAGGCATACAACAAAAAAGATGGTTTATGTATAGACATATCTATACCCATCTCTCTTAAATAAGTTGGAAAATACCCGCTTACTTATTTAGTCATTCATACGCTCTAAAAGTTTCCCACCTAGTTCCATATATACACTTTTTTTCATCTCTTCAACCTCAGACATATTTTGTAGTGCATAACTTCGGATCATTTTATCTAAACTATCAATATCGTGATGTTCTGCAAGCATAGCCTCCATTACAGCTATCTTCTCTACGATCTTATCAAACTCATCTTCATCCAAGTCTTGACTTACCTGATTTCTAAAATCCCAGTATTTTGATTTTGGAGTCCCTCCAAAGATGTTGTCTTCCTCTTCTAAAAGTGCTTCAAATTTTGCCATTTTTTATATCCTTGTTTTTTCTTTTAGGAATTTTATCTCTTATTACTTGTTTTAAACTTTAACTCTAGTCTCTAATGCTCTTGTTAAAGAAAGCACATCTATGTTTTCTAAACTAACCCCAGTTGGCACACCTTGAGCTATTTTAGAGAAGTTTATACTATACTTTTGAAGCTTATCTTCTATGTAGAGGATCACAGCATCGTTTGAGATCGATGGTGTTATGGCAAAAACTATCTCTTTTACACCGTTTTTTACCATCTTTTCTAAGTGATCTATGCTTAAGTTCTCTAGCGAATCAAGTACAAAATACTTACCATCAAAGAGTCCATTCTCTTCTAAAAGCAGTATATCCTTAGCATTTTCAACTATGCATAAAAGCGACTCATCACGACTCTCATCACAACATATAAAACAAAGCTCATCCTCACTCATACCACCACAACTGCTACACTTTTTTAAACTCCCTAGTGCATCCTCTATGGCGTGAGCTATTTTGATCCCTGTGTATGAATCGTTCATTACCATATGGTAAGCCAGTCTTGTAGCAGACTTCTTTCCAACTGTAGGTAGAGACTCAAGTGCTTCAACAAGGCGGTTAAACTTCTCAAGTGAATGGATCACATATTATCCTTAGGTAAAAAGATCCACAGTTTCAGTGGTGCTTTTAATCTTCCAGCTACCTCTCTAGCCTCATCTCCAAAACCTAAAAACATATCTGCACGAATAGCACCTTTTATAGCTCCACCTGTATCTTGGGCTTGGACTATTTGACTAAACTCAGCGTCATCTTGGCTAGCATCACAATAAAGCATACTCCCTAGTGGGATATATCTTCGATCTACTGCGATTGAGCGTTTTGGAGTTAATTCAAGTCCAAGTGAACCAGTTGCTGCTTGATCTTTTTTTCTAAAAAACACAAGTGAGTCGTTGTAGTTTAAAACCTCATCAACTCTGTGTGGATTTTTGTCAAACCATGCTCTGATCGACTGTAGAGATATATCTTTAAGCTCTATCTCACCTTGGTCTACTAAGTATTTTCCAATTGATCTATACCTATGACCGTTTTGGTTGTCATAGCCTATGTAGATAGTTTCATTGTTATCAAGTAAAACTCTACCAGATCCTTGAACCTCTAAAAAGAAAAGATCAATCTTGTCATCTACATAACATATAACTTCTGCATTTAACTCTTGTGCATCACCTCTTGTGTAGTATGGTACAAGTTTACTCCCCTTAAGTCGCCCTCTGAGTCTATAGTGCTTAAGATCTGGATAGATAGAGCTAAGATCAACACTTACAAGGTCTTTTGGTGTAGCATACACTGGGTACTTATACTCTCCATGTTTTGTAAGTGAGCCTCTTAAATATGGCTCGTAGTAACCTGTAAGTAAACCCTCGTTTTTGCCACTACTTGCGTGAATTTCGTATGGTTTGAAGTTCGTTAAAAAGAACTCTTTAGCATCCTCTACATCTTGTGCTTTTTCACATAAACTTTCATAGATCTTTTTTGTTCTACCGCTTTTACAACTGTTTTTAAAATTATCTAATGCATCATCAAAATCTTCATCATCCCAGTTTGGTAGATCTTTAAAGTCGCTGCTTAAAAGTTTAGTTTTTGGCAAAGACTCATGCTTTGCGTACTCTTTAACACTACACCCAGTAAAAAAAACAAATATTGTAAGTAAGTAAGCCATATATTTCATAGATGCGATTATACAAAGATTAAATTAAAAACGATATAATTGCAAAAATTTTAAATAGGATATTGTGTATTTATGGAAGAGATGAGTTATTATGAAATACTTGAAATAAGCAGAGATGCGGACAAAAGTACGATTAAAAAAGCATATAGAAAACTAGCTAAAAAGTATCATCCAGATAAAAATCCAGATGATCAAGAAGCTGAACATAAATTCAAACTTTGTAACGAAGCTTACCAGTGCTTGATCGATGAACAACAAAGAGGTATCTATGATCGTTATGGTAAAGAGGGTCTACAAGGCATGGGTGGCGGCTCAAGAGGCTCATCTGGCATGGGTGGCTTTGAAGACTTGGGTGCTATTTTTGAAGAGATGATGGGTGGATTTGGAGGTGGTCGCTCACGCAGACGCCAAAACCCAGCAGATATGGATAAGTATCAACTAGATATGAATGTAAACATGACACTCTCGTTTCATGAAGCTATATTTGGGTGTGAAAAAGATGTAACATACAACTATAAAGACGCTTGTAAATCATGTAATGGTACTGGTGCCAAAGACGGCAAACTAGCTACTTGTAAACAGTGTGGTGGTCAAGGTCAGGTTCACATGCAACAAGGGTTTATGACTTTTTCTCAAACTTGTCCTGCGTGTAATGGAGTTGGAACAGCTCCAGCTGCATCGTGTCCTGATTGTAAAGGTAGTGGATATGAAGAAAAAAGAGAGACAGTTGCACTAAGGGTTCCAAAAGGGATCGATGATGGAAACCGCCTAAGAGTTTCTGGAAAAGGAAATGTTTCTAAGCGTGGAACTCGTGGTGATCTCTATGT
>JBEPWC010000216.1:0-3798 GCA_041642615.1 Sulfurimonas sp.
GAAGCTATCTCATCGATCGTTTTAATGATCTTAGATATACGTTCACTAGAGTTGTTGATCTCACTCATAGCATTTATAAGCTCTTCACCTTTTTTAGCTCCCTCTTCAGCAGATGCTTTAGTGTCTTTTGCAAGAATATCTGCCTCACGAGAATTAGATGAGTTTTGAGTGTTAATAGCAGTTGACTCTTCAATAGTCGCACTAACCTCTTCTACACTACTTGCTTGCTCACTTGCACCCTCTGCTAAACCAGTAGCTGAATCACTAATCTCTGTTGATGCGCTTACTACTTGATCGTTTGCTTCAACTATAGTCCTAACAGCAGTAATTATAGGAATAGTAATACTTCTTACTAAGTAGATAGCTACTGATATAGCAATAACAAGTGCAATGATTAAACCAACGATCATAATGAAAGTTGAAGTAGATAGATTTGCAGCTGATTCTTTAGATATTCTCTGTGTATGTTCCATAGCTACTGCAGCTGTTTCTTGAGCAGCTTCTAAAACCTCTTGACCTGCAGCATCGCGAGCTATACTTATTTTTTCTAGATTATTGGTCGTTTTTAAAAAGTTCTCTATTGCAACTCTGTAAGCATTTGCACCCTCTAAAATTTTATCAAGTGCCTCAATATCTGCATCTCTAAAAGTAATTTTGCGAATCTTTTTATCTAAGGCTTCCACTTTTTTAAAGTCTTCTAGTGCAGATTTTATAACTTCTTCTTCACCGGTTGCTTGATATTTAAAGTTTTTTACACGAATCCCATTACCTACGTCTATAATGTCATTAATAAGTGTAATCTTTTCATGTCTTTGATCAAGTTTTACCACTCCAGCATTTGCTTTATTTTCACGCTTAAACGTGCTGTTTTGCCCTTTAAGAAAATAGTTTGCACTCTGAATATACTGGGATGCACCCTTATCCATATTTTCTCTAGCTGTATCCATAACCGCATTCATCTCTTGGGTTTTATTAACTAGCCCTTCGTATTTTAGTACGTTTTCACGTGCTTTTGCTTCTAGCTTTGTTAAAGCTTCTAATGAGTACTTATTAGCTAGATCTTTAGCTTCATCTAAGTAATGTTTAACTTTTTTAAGGTTTTCCCTTCCTTGATCTAAGTATTGGTTGTTTTTACTTAGAGCATACCCCCTTATACCATACATAGTAAGGAGCGAGTAGCGCTCAACGTTGTTACCTACCTCTACCTCTGGTACATAAACGTTTGCTAGTTTGTTTGAGCCCGCTTCAACACTCTTCATATTAAATATAGCTATACTTCCAAGTATCAGTGTTATTAGTATAAGTAATCCAAAACCAAAGTTAATCTTTACCTGCAGTGTCCAGTCTTTCATCTTCTATTTCCTTTTATATATCTTCATCTTTTTCAAGCTTACTAATGTTAAGCAACTCTTCTGCTTCAAAAATCTTCTCAAGATTTAAAAGCATAATCACATCGTTTTCAACTTCGGCAACACTCTCTACAAAAGATGTGTCTATATTACTTCCAAAACTAGGTGCATCAGATATATTTTTAGAGTCTATCAACAGTACATCTTCAACATTGTCAACTATAAAGCCAATTGAAACTTTGTTTATCTCATAGATTATAATCGCAGTTTCAATATCCATCTCTTTCTCTTCCATGTTAAACTTTAGTCTAACGTCAACAACAGGTATAACTGAACCACGTAAGTTGATCACACCTTTAACGTATGGAGGAGTCTTTGGTATATGTGTAATGTTAACTGGTGCAATGATCTCTTTTATTCTAGATATATCGACACCATACTGCTCATCAGCCACAAAAAAAGTCAAATATCTGTTTGCTGTATTTAACTGTCCTGTATTTTCTTGTTCACTCATACTATAGTCCTAACACCATCTTCATGGCTTTTACAAGCTTCTGATCACTAAATGGTTTAACAAGCCATCCAGTAACACCAATACTTTTACCCCTAGATTTCATCTCTGCTGAACTCTCAGTCGTTAGAATTAAAATAGGCTTGTTTTTAAAGTTATCATGTTGTTTTAGCTCTGTAGCTAAATCTAGTCCATTAAGTTGCGGCATATTTATATCACTTATGAGTAGATCGTAATCTTCCCTGCCAGCTACAAGTTCATCCCTTAATTCTGCAGGGTTAAGGTATGTTTTTAGGGTTATAACCCCACTGTTTACAAGATCATCCAATGCCATCTCAGCTGTTGCTAAAATGGTTTTTGAATCATCTACTAAAATTATTTTTTTAGACACAAGTATCCTCCTTAAAGATTAAGTTATTAAAATAGTTCAAAATCATCCTCATCCTCCTCAAATTTTTCTTTCTCAAATATTGCTTCTATCTGTAAACAAGAGCTTAAAAGTGACGAATCCAGATAGTGAATATCGTTTGCATCTTGTTTAATAAAAATATTTTCTCTCCATTGTGAGAGATCATTTAAAAGGCTTAAAGACAAAGTTGTGAACTTTTTGACATCCTTTTCATTTAGCTGATCGTATTTTATATTTTTAATGGAGTTTGCAAGTGTTTTTAAAGCATATGAAAGATGCTGAAAATCTACAAGCATTTCAATCATATCGACATATGCTAAAATTGATTGAGATATTAAACCAAGGTTATCTACACTTGGAGATCTCTCAAAGTTAATTAAAGCTTCATCAATTTGGTTTTCAAGTTCATACAAATCCTCTATCTTGGTAACAAACTCTATGGGTGTAGATTCTATAAATTCAGAGGCAGATATCTTGTCATCATGTGTTTTAGAAAGTATGGCTTTTGTTTCATCATCAAGTTTTGAGATGTTTGAACTGCTTTTTTCTTCTGCTTTTTTTGTTAGCTTTATTGAGAGTTTATGTGTATCAACCATATAGTCTATATTTTTACTGTATTTATATATTAAGTTCTTTACGACATTTTCACTCATATAGTCTATGGGTAAAAGCGTTAAGTACATATTGTCATTGTCGGTTTCTTTAATCACTTTACACTCTCTTTTGTTCAAAAACATCCAAGATGTAAATGCATATAAAAGGTCTATAGATTCGCTTAGATTTTTATACTGCTCAAAATAACTACTACTAAAGTAATCCCAAAATGCAAGTTTTGATTCACTAGAACTTAGTTCGAAAGTTAAATAATGGTTATGATTTTTTTTGCCAAATAGATTGATACAATCTGCATGAAGATCAACCTCAGTGTTTAGCCTAGATAGATCTAGGTAGTTCAAAATTCTTTGTTTAAGAATTTTGTTATCAATATTTATATTTATATAGTCTCTAATACCTTCATCTAGTATATCATTTTTTATATCTTCATCTAGCTCTTTATAGATGCTTATTATGACAATGTTTGGATTGTCAATTTTAAATTTATGTAAATTTAAAATAGACTCTAAACTGGAGTCTAAAAATAAGATCTCAAAATAACGTTTTGTGAACAGGTCCAAGGCTTCATTTATTGTTGATACCTCAGTTATATATACTTCACTATTTTTCTTAAGTGTAGATGTGATAGAAAACTTGTCAATGTTTTCATTGTTTACTATCAAAGTACTGTACATGTGTTCCCCAATTATATTCTATTCTACAAACGTGACTATTATACTTAAGATTGATTAATCTTATACTTAAAAAAGTTCAAAGTCATCCTCTTCTGATTCCATTTCATCTATTTCATCTGAAAGGAGCAGTTCTATTTGAAGGCATGCACTAAACAGGGAACTGTCTAGGTAATGTATATCGTTTGCACTTTTTTCTATAAAAATTACATTTCTCCACATTGACAGATCTTCTTTTATCAC
>JBEPWC010000217.1:0-3796 GCA_041642615.1 Sulfurimonas sp.
ATCATTGGTGTTATGGCTGGTGTTGGTGCATCTGCTTTTAAACCTAAGTATCTTTTAGATGACACCAACTTTATAGTCGCTAAGATAAAAGAGGCACAATACAAAGGTATAGGGTACGAGCATAATAGTTTTGGCTCTGAAGAAGATACAGCGGATTATAATAATGGCTGTATAAGGATTAAAAAAGATTCTTTAAAAGAAGATGCAAATATATCTGGTGAAGTTAATTATAAACTCCACGTAACAATCGATCCAGTTGATACTACAATCTGCTTCGATTCCAAAGGTCGTCCACACAAAGACGATTTTACACATTCTACACTGTTAACTTCTCAACAAACAATCACACTTGAGTACTCTGGTAAAGAAAGAAATATAGAAATCGAGCCTATTACAGGCTATATAACCGTAAAATAACAATATAAAATACACTATTTAAGTGGCACATAAATTGCTTTTAAAAATTGATATAAAGGGGTAGCAAGCATAATGAGTGAAAATAAAGTAATTTTTATAACTACTGATGGAAAAGAACTTCTATTTGACGGTTCTAATTTTAGTGAAATTCCCTCAAGTGATTACAAAAGTTACTTAAATGCGTCTGTGGTACTGCCATCAGAGTTGAGAACCCATGGAATAAAGGTATCAAAAAATTCCACTCCTGAAAAGATCCAGATGCAATCTGAGATCAGTATATTTGAAGATGGAGGACTTGATCCTGAATTAGAATACTCAATATCGTCTTTAGTTATCCCAATAGAGGATGATGATGAAAGCTTTGTTGAAACATACGCTATACAGACAAAAACTTTAGACGAAAAATTTGCTTCAGTAGTTGAAAAATACAAACATATAGACCTTATATTTCCATCTTCACACTGCTACTTTTCACTATACAAATGTGAAAAACTAGAACCTAAAAACGACCTTTTTATCCACTTGGGCGAGACAAACTCTTATGCTGTTATCTACAAAAGCGGTCAGTACATATCTACAAGAGTACTACCAAGCTTAAACGATATAGCTACTAAGATCAACAGAGAACTCCCAGATACAATAGAGCTACTAACAAAAAAAGGTTTAAAGGATGAGAACTTCTCTGAAGATGAGTTTTTAGTCATGAACGACATCCAAGATCAGTTCTCAAACATAGCTGAGAGGATCGCTCATTCCATATCTCATAAAAGAGGTGCTTTTAAACTTGAAACATTAGACAGAATATTTCTAGATTTTGAAAGTGCTAATATTCCCGGTTTTCTAGAACTTTTCGACAACTACGGCTACACAGAAGCATCTAAAGAGATCTTAGATATATTTACTGATGTTGAAATTGGTATGAAGCATAGTGCTCTTAGTGCTCAATATGCACTTTGCGTATCTCAAAGCAGTTTAGAACCTGTAAACTTAACCATATATGAAAAACAAGCACCCTTTCTAAAAACAAGAGTCGGCTTATTTACCATAGTAATAGCTAGTTCACTAATCTTAGCTTTTTCATATCCAGCTTATGCTATGTTTAAAACCAACAACCTAGATACAAAAAAACAAGAACTAAACGCTAAATTATCGAAAATAAACTCTAAAACAAAAAAGCTTCAAGATAAACTAAAACTAGAAAGAGATGACCGAGATAAATATAGAAGTCAAAAAAATGACCTAAATAAAAAAATAGACTCTTACCTAACCATTATTAGCACTCTTGAAAAAATAGATCAAGAAAAAGCCATACGCCAAAAAATGTTGCAAGATATAATCAAGACCATGAAAAAATATAAGTTGGCATCTAGAAAGATTGAATACTCACAAGATAATTTTTATAATGTACAAATAATAACTCACCTTGAAAATAGAGACCACATAGCATTATTCATAAAGGAACTACTATCTTATGGTTATTCAAGTGTAGTAACAAAAAAAGTTAAAAAGAACAACAGCTACTATGAGAGCTTTGTGGAGATTAAACCATGAATGAAAAAATTGTTGAACTAGAAGAACAACTTGAGGCAATGCCCCAAAAAAAACTATATTTTATATATATGGGTACATTTATTTTACTGATCTTCTTAGGCTGGAACCTTTTTGGAAAAAACTTACATAGTGAAATAGCTACAAAAGAAAGTGAGATAAAAAGTATAGAAGATAAGATCAAAAAAAACAATATTAGAGTTTTAAGTCAAGCTATTAGTAAGACTAAAAAAGAGAGTTTGTTGTTAAAAGAAGATATAAATAATCTTGATTTTAAAGAAAAGTTCATTTCAAGTGAACTAAACTCTGTAGATCTTTTTAACCAAAGCGGTATAGCAAATATACTAAATAGTATCTTAAAAAAATCTATTAAACACAATATAGACCTTGATACTGTAGAATACACACACACTAATGAGACCTATACACCGGGTGTATATGAAAAAGTGTATATAAATATTGATGGTAGTAGTGCCTCTTACATAAATATTGCAAATATGATCGGCAGTATAGACAATATAAAATCTTTACTAAAAGTAGATCAGATTGACATATATGTTGATGAAAACATGACCACTAATTTTAAAATAGGTATCTCCCATATTGGAGTGGATATATGAAACTATCTTACCTTTCTTTAATTCCAATATTATTTGCAACTTCATCATATTGTTCTGAATCAAAAAGTATTAAAGAAGTTTCTGATAGAATTAACAGTATTAGTGTCTTAAAAAATGAAAATAAAAAAATACACAATACTTATGATCCATTTAAAACAGCAAAACCTATTATAAAGTCTAAGAAAGTTGTAAAAGACTCATATGAGTCAGATGAAATAAACTTACAGACAATACTAAATAAAAGGGCTTTTATAAATAGTAGATGGTACAATACAGGTGAAAAAATACAAGGGTACAAAATTGAATATATAAATAAAAACAGTATAACATTGTCTAAAAACATGACAAAGAAGATTTTAGCAATTAAAAATAAAAAAAGCATACTAAAATATACAGATGAAAAACTAGATACTATAGATAACAAAATGGGGAAATTAAAATGATTAAGGTTATATTATTACTGTTTTTATTTTTTGGCTACATAAAGGCTTCAAACTGTCAAGATACGCTTTTTACTTTTAGTATAAATAAACAAACTTCAAATGTAAAGATTGTAGATGTACTTGAAAACTTAGCCCAAAAGTGTAAGTTTTCTGTTAAAACAAAAGATGAAAAATCAGAATACTTACTAAACAAGAAGCTATTTTTAGTCCACATAGAAGACTACACACTCGAAGATATGTTCAACTTTTTATTTACAAAAAACAATCTTTTTTATAACTACAACAACAAAACAAACATACTAACTGTCTCACATTTAGAAACAAAGTCTTTTGTAATTGACTATGTTAATCTAACAAACCATACTACTGAAACAAGAAAAAGTATAAATGTAGGTGCATCTCCTGTTGTAGGCACAGGTTCAACCGGTGGAATGAACAACAGTATGGGTGGAGCTACTGGTGGAATGAGTGGAGCAAGTGGTTCTATTGGAGCAAGTGGTTCCAATGGAGGAAATGCCGCTGGTGGAAACTCTGATTCTACTACAGTTTTTTCAAGCTCTGAATTCACATTTTGGGGAAATCTTGGAGAAGAGATAAACAACATACTCTCTAGAGATGGAGACTACTCCGTAAAAAGTAGATCAATTATAAATAGAGATGCAGGCATGGTAACAGTTACAGGTACTATGAATCAAGTTGAACGTGTTGAGAAGTACCTTATAAAACTAAAAGATCGTTTACATAAGCAGGTTATTTTAGAAGCAAAAC
>JBEPWC010000218.1:0-3781 GCA_041642615.1 Sulfurimonas sp.
TTTAGGTTTACTGCCATTTATGGATAAAAGAGTTAAAAATACGCCAATCATTATAGATGCAAAAACTGGTGTAAGTGGGGCTGGTAAAAAACTAAGTGAGACTACACACTTTGTAAATGTAAATGATAATCTTTTTGCATATAATCCTATGATGCACAGACACGCTCCAGAGATAGCAGAGAAGTTAAATATAGATTTTGATGATGTAAACTTTGTGCCACACCTAGTGCCAGTGACGCGTGGGATGTTAAGCTCCATATATATCCAGATTGATGGTGATTTTGATGAGGTGGATATTTTAAAAGAGTTTTATAAAAATAGCCCTTTTGTTAGAGTGTCGGACAAACCTGTAACTATGAAAGATACTGCGGGGACAAACTTTTGTGATATCTATGTAAAAAGAAAAGGCAATACCCTTTTGATACTTAGCTCAATAGATAACCTTATGCGTGGTGCATCGTCTCAAGCGGTAGTAAATGCAAACCTTATGATGGGTCTTGAGCAAGATTTGGGGATCCCAAAAATTGCATATGTCCCATAAGGCAAAAACTTGTTAGAGATAAAAGATGGTGCATTTTTGATCTCAGATGCACACTACTCACACAAACGCCCACAACTCTTAGCTTTTTTTAAAGATATAAAAAACAAAAAGCTAAATCCCACTCAACTAATTTTAATGGGCGATATATTTGACCTACTTTTTGGTGGGGTCGCTAGGACTATCCAAAGAAATAGTGAAGTTGTTGATCTTATAAATGAGATCTCAATGGATATTGAGGTTGTATATATAGAGGGGAACCACGACTTTAATCTAAAACAAGTTTTCAAAAATGCAAAAGTTTTTACAATTACTGAACAACCTATAGAAGTAATATTAGAGCATAAAAAAGCATATTTAGCACATGGTGATTTTAACTCACCTTTGGGATATAAAATATACACTTCGATCATAAGAAACAGGTTCGTGCTTTTTGTACTAAACTTTATAAATATACTATTTAACAATTTGATCTTAAAAAAACTAGATAACTACTTAGATAAAAAAGACGACTGTAAAAAGATAGAGAACTTTGAAAGTATTGTCAAAAGCAGGATTGAAAACAGGTTTGAATGTGAGTATTTTATAGAGGGGCATTTCCATCAAGATAGCACTCTGAAGCTAAAAACTACAACCTACATAAACCTAGGTGCTTTTGCTTGCAATCAAAGATATTTTGTAGTAAAATTTGCTAACAAAGAGTTGTTGCTAGGCAATAGATACTTAGGGGATTATAATTATGAAGAGTGAAGAATCACTAAAAGTTGGCTCCAATGAGATGGAACTTGTTGATTTTCGTATACTTAAAGAGCAAGATGGAGAGGTGTACGAAGGGATATACGGGATTAATGTCTCTAAAGTTCGAGAGATCATTAAACTGCCAAAACTTACAGAACTACCAGGTACTCCAGAGTTTATAGAGGGTATTTTTGATCTTCGAGATGTGGTGATACCTGTTGTAAATTTAGCTAAATGGATGGGTATAAAAGAACCAGAAAATGTCCAAAAAAGAACTCGTGTGATAATTACAGAGTTTAACAATGTGCTTATTGGTTTCATTGTTCATGATGCTAAGCGAATAAGAAGGATCAGTTGGAACGACATAGAACCAGCATCTTTTGCAAGTGGAAGCGGAGAGCTTGATGGCAGTAAGATAACAGGTGTTACAAAAATAGAAGACGACAGCGTACTCCTTATACTAGATCTTGAGAGTGTTGTGCAAGAGCTGGGTCTGTATGAGCCTGAGGTAGATAACAACACGCATACTGTTTCTGATGAAAAGTTCTCTGGTATTGCACTGATCCTTGATGATAGCTCAACAGCTAGAAAAATTGTTAAAGATGCATTAGAGAAGATGGGATTTGACGTTGTTGAAGCAATGGATGGTAAAGAGGGTCTTAAAAAACTAGATGAACTCTATGCTGTTTATGAGGAAAAAATAAATGAGCATCTAAAAATTATTATATCTGATGTAGAGATGCCTCGTATGGATGGATTTCACTTTGCTGCAAATGTAAAAGAGGATGAGAGATTTTCAAAAGTACCTATAGTCTTTAACTCCTCAATAAGTGATCATTTTAGTGAGGATAGAGGTATAGAAGCTGGTGGTGAGGCTTACTTAGTCAAGTTTCAAGGTGGAGAATTTTATGATGAAGTGTCACGAATAGTTCGTGCACATATGAAATAGGAGTGTAAATATGGATGAGTTTCAAGAGATACTACAAGACTTCTTAGTTGAGTCTTTTGAGTTGGTTGAAAAACTGGATGAGGACCTAGTAGAGCTAGAGTCAAATCCTGAAGATTTAGAGCTATTAAATGGAATTTTCCGTGTAGCTCACACTGTTAAGGGTGCGTCTTCATTTTTAAATATGGATGTACTAACACACTTAACACACCATATGGAAAACATACTTAACAAAGCAAGACATGGTGAGCTTGTGATCACACCAGATGTGATGGATGTTATCTTAGAATCTATTGATCTTATGAAACGTCTTTTAGAGACTATCCGTGATACTAGTAGTGATGCTGGTGTAGATGTTAGTGAGTGTGTTGCAAGACTTGATAAGATAGATGGTGGGGATGGAAATGTTGAAACTCCTGTAGTAGAAGCTCCAGCTGAGACTCTCAAAGAGCAAACCAAAGAAGAGCCGCCTAAAGAGGAAGAAGCTTCTGATGATGAGCCTGATTATGAAAATATGAGTGATGAGGATGTTGAAGCTGAGATAACAAGACTACTAGAGCAGCGTCAAGCTGAAGATAGAGCTAAAAGAGAGGCTAAAATAGCAGCAGGTGAGGATGTACCAGAAGCTCCACCATCTCCAGAGGATGTTGATGAGGGTAAAAAAGATGAAAAACCATCTGCACCACCACCGCCACCGCCAAAGCCTAGTAAGCCCCAAAAGCCAAAGAGTGAGCCTAGCGATGATGCTGAAGCAAAAGCAGCTCCTGCTAAAAAAGCACCAGTAGTTGAGCAAACTATCCGTGTTGATGTTAAAAGACTAGATCACTTGATGAATCTTATTGGTGAGCTAGTTCTTGCTAAAAATAGACTTAGTAAAATAAATGATGATGTTGAAGAGCGTTATGAGGGTGAAGAGTTTTTAGAAGAGTTAAATCAGGTGGTGTCTATAGTTTCACTTGTTACTACCGATCTTCAAGTAGCTGTTATGAAAACAAGAATGCTCCCTGTTGGTAAGGTGTTTAACAAGTTTCCAAGGATGATTCGTGATTTAACACGTGAGCTTAAGAAAAAAATAGAACTTGAGATCTCTGGTGAAGATACAGAGCTTGATAAGTCGATCGTAGAAGAGATTGGTGATCCACTAGTACACATCATACGTAACTCTTGTGATCATGGTATAGAAGACCCAGATACCCGCTTAGAAGCTGGAAAAGAAGAAACTGGTACGATTAAACTTAAAGCCTATAACGAGGGTAACCAGATCGTTATTCAGATCGATGATGATGGTAAGGGTCTTGATGTTGATATGCTTAAAGATAAGTGTTTAGATAAGGGTCTCATTACAGAAAAAGAGGCTGATCAGATGTCAGACAAAGAGGCTTTTGCACTGATCTTTCGACCTGGGTTTTCAACAGCAGCTAGTGTTACAAATGTATCTGGTCGTGGTGTTGGGATGGATGTTGTTAAGACAAACATTGAAAAACTAAATGGTATTATAGATATAGATAGTGAACTAGGTCAAGGTACCTCTATAAAGTTAAAAATACCTCTAACCTTAG
>JBEPWC010000219.1:0-3221 GCA_041642615.1 Sulfurimonas sp.
ATGTAAAAATAAACTTTTGTTTAGTTGTGGATGGGTTGTTATGTTTTTGTATAGGTTATCTACCATCCAGCCTTTTTTCCCAACTATGTTTAGCTCTAGATCGTAGCCATCTTCCCACAGTAGTTCAAATGCTTCAAGTACAAGTTCATGACCTTTTCTAGGCTCGATCGTACCTACTACTAAAAAAGTGGGAACTTTGTTTTTTTGGAAAGTTTCATCTATGACTAACCCGTTTTTAAGATCTGCTCCCAAGTGTTGAGAAACAACTTTTAGATCACTTGTTTTAGTTTTAACATCGTCTGCTACAGACTGAGATATACACAGAAGCATATCTGAAACTGCTGATATGTTTTGAAACCATTTTGTATGTATATCTTTTGACTTTGATGGAAAGAACTCTGGTCTTGTAGCTGGTAGTAGATCGTAGACCATAAAACATATTTTTACCCCTAAAGACTTAAAGGTTTTAAAAATGTTATGTTCTACAGCTAGTGAGACTTCCTTTGCAGCTAGATCTAGACCGTAAAATACATCGTCTTTGTTTACTTGGATCGGTTCATCTTCTAGATCTATGTCTGTAAAGCCCATAAGCTGCTTTGTATAGTCTCTAGCGTAAAAGTAGTGGTAGTAACCCTCTTCTACCTCAGCTAGGTATACAGGTTCGATCCTGTAGGCTGGTGGTGCATTTTTTATAAGCTCTACTATTTGAGACCTTACAACTCTTTGTATACCTGTTTTTAGATCAACTTTTACTATGGAAGATACATCTATAAGAATCTGGCGTTGTTTTACTTTGTCAAAAGCCGAAGAAGATATTGTTTTTACTATATGTTTTATATCTTCTGAGTTTTTTTCTATGCTGTTTACCAGTTTTTCTAAGTGTTTGTCTTTGTTTTCATAAGCTAGCTCAATACTCTCATAACATTTAAGTGCACTGTTTTTTGGTGTATGAAAACTAGATATATACTCTTGTGCTTTATGTGAAATGGTCTCTCTTTTTTCACTCTGCTCATGTAGTGTCTCTAAGGCTTCAGTCAAGGACTCTATAGTAAAGTTTTCATCTAACGGGTAGATGGTCTCTTGTGGTAGCTCTTTGTTTGCACCGCACATGTTAACAACTGTAGTTATTGCGTAGTTCATACAGTCTAAAACAGCTGCTGAAGTTTCTCCGCGTGAGTTAGATCTTAGTTGTACAGATATATCACTAACAGATAAATAATCTATATAAGTTGTGTCATCTACCCATCCTGTTATGAAGACACGCTCAGTTGAGTCTACCATGCTTTGGGTCTCTTTAGAGTAGTCTGAAGTATTCATATCGCCTACAAAAAATAAGTGGCAGTTTTTATTTTTAGAGAGTTTAGAGTTTTTCCACGCTTGTAGTAGTTCTTTGTTATTTTTATTTGGTCCTAACATACCAAAAGAAGTAACTACAAAAGAGTCATTTTTTAACCCGAGCTTCTCTTTTGTGGTAGAGGTGTTTTGCACTTGTTTATGATCTCTAAGAAGTGGAATCTTAAGCCATCTACTAGAGTCTATGGTATAGTAGAATTTTTCAGCAAGCTCTTTAGAGTACTCAGAGTGGGTTATAACACCAACTGCCTCGTTTAAAACAGACTTATTTGATGGGTAATTTAATATATAGCTTTCTTCACCATTTTCTAGGTAGTCTTTTATAGCCTTGTAGCCATGTAAGTTATAGATGTTTTTTAAACTTAACTCTGCATTGTGGTTAAGAAGATCGGAGAGATAAAAATCGTGCAGCAGTACAACTCCTGGGATTTTTTTAATAAGGTCTAACATATACTTGTGAAAGTTTGAGTTTCCAAAATGGTAAAAAACTCTGTCATATTTATCATGGTTTGCTTCAAACCATTTTACAGTTCGTACTTGAGAGTTTTCATTTATCCATTTGTCGTCTGTTGTAGTTGAATCTACAATAACATCTATATCATAGTAGTTATTCAAATGTGGGATCAGTGTCGTACTGTACTGAGATATACCACTTCTTTGAGGTGGGAGGGGCGATAAGTATGCTAACTTACTTTTTGAGCCACTAACTAGTTCTTTTTTTTTTCCAGGATTTGCGATGAGTAAATAGTCTTGTGCTGTGGTATCTTTAATTAGTTGCTCATGTTCAAAAGGGTGTAGAAACTCTACATGAACATCTTCAAAGTCCAGATACTCTAACATAAACTTGATTATGTCAGATGGTAGAGGGTTAAGGTGGGTTGGGTCTTTGTAAAACTCAAAAGTAGACACATTTAGATTTGCAGGGTTAGGAGTCTCTAGCATTATTAGTGCATTTGGAGATGCTACTCTTTTTATCTCTTTTAAAAGTATTAAAAGCTTCTCATACGGTATATGCTCTATAATATGAAAAGCTGTAACAAGATCAAAACTGTTGTCTTGGCAGTGTTCTAAGTACTCAAAGGCATCTGCTTTTTTTAAGTTGTTAACACCATTGCTAATCCCCTCATTTATCATAGCAAAGTTCATATCTATACCAACTGCGTCGATCGAATTTGACTGCAGAAGCTCTACCCACTCTCCTCTACCACATCCTATATCTAAAGAGTTTACTATTGATGGGTTTAAAAACTTCAAATACTCTTCATATCTTTTTAGAATTAGCTCACGAGAACCTCTAAATGTGTTTTCAAAAGACAAGTAAAAATCATCTAGTCCGAATGAAGAGAGTGTTTCTCTTTGAGGTGTATTTTTACTTGAAGATAGACTAAGCTCTTTGGCAAGGTTGTCTAGTCTTTGATGAAATAGTACACTCTGAGATGTTATATGTTTAGACACTAATGCTTTTATGTTTTTGTTGATCTCGATATAAAAATTATGATAAGTACTGTTATGTTTTAAAAGTGCATTTATATGCTTTTGTTGATTGTCTATTCTTGTTTGTTGATTGTCTATTCTTGTTTGTTGATTGTCTATTCTTGTTTGTTGATTGTCTATTCTTGTTTGCTGGTTGTCTATTTTTATATCTTTATGATTTAAATTTTCTAGTACACTTTTTATCTGTTTATCTTTTGTATCTATACTTTTTTGCATAACTTTTATGGTATTTGTAGTATTACTTAAATGCTGTATTTTACGTTCTAAACTCGATATATGGTTTTGCTGTGAAAATAAAATATGCTTTATGTTATTTAGTCGTAAAAGATTGTAACTCCATCTAATAAACCAACCTAAAATAGGGAGAGACTTTA
>JBEPWC010000219.1:3231-3779 GCA_041642615.1 Sulfurimonas sp.
TGGTGATTTTTTTCTAGGTTTTATCTTCTTAACTTTTATCTTTTTCTCCATAGATACTATTCTTTTAAAAAGCATAATAGTACTTTGAGACCAATCCATCCATTTAAAACCATCTTCTATGATCAGTTTTTTAGAGATACCATTTGTTTCAATAGACTTGATCTTTTCTACAAGGTCATCTGTATTTTGTAAGTCAAAATACTCTGCATGATCTTTACCTACTTCTCTGTGTATAGGTATGTCGCTTGCCATTACAGGAAGTTTGTTGTTTAAACTCTCAATGATGGGTAAACCAAAGCCCTCTATATATGATGGAAAAAGTAACATTTTTGAGTTTTGGTAACAGTAGTTTAGCTCTACATCGTTTAGGTTATCCCAGTGGAAAAGTCTTTTGTTGTACTCTGGATGGTTTTGTATTCTAGCTATAAGCTCATCTACTTTCCAACCTTTTTTTCCAACTATGTTTAGGGTTACATCTACGTTTTGTTCCCACAGTTTGTCAAAAACATCCAAAAGGTACTAGTGGTTTGTTCTTGGTTCTACTGGAC
>JBEPWC010000220.1:0-3708 GCA_041642615.1 Sulfurimonas sp.
CGATCTCAGGTAATAATCAGAAGTGTAAATACAGACTTTGATTTTTTTAGTCTTGTAAAATCAGCTAAAAAAATCTCTAAAGATATTTATCTAGCAAAATATAATAGTACCGAATATAAAATAGAAGAAAAAAATACAAAGATCGAGTCTATATCTTTTTTAGATCACTTTGAAAATAGAGTAAAGATAGTTTTTTCAAACCAGAAGCAAAACCATAAGATAGATGAAAAAAGATTTACACCTGAGTATCCTATGGATTTTGATATTATCAGAGATTAAGATCTAACCTTTAGAGACTTCTCTTCTGCTATGATCTCACGCAGACTTTTGTCTGTAAAAAATGTGCCAAATGGTATAAATGAAGCTACAAAGATCCTAACAGCCTCTTTTAGAGGTATACGCTCTTCGAAAAAAGTTTGTAAGATCATGGCAAAGAGTGCTATAAAAAGTACACCATGTGTCATACCGACAAACTTAACATATGTAGGATCACCCCACACATACTTTAGAGGCATTGCTACAAACAAAAGTGCTAACCATGACACACCCTCACTTAGTGCTGTATATCTTAAAAAATCGAGTTTACTCAAAATTACGTCCTTAATTACAATCTGGGGAATTCTATCTATTTTGAACTTGGGATTATCTTTTAGTATTTGATTAGTTTTTAATTTTTATTCGTAGAGGTTATATTTTATAAACAGCGTAAAAACGCTGTTTAAGTAGGTTATTGAACCATTGCAGTTAACTCTTCTTGAGTAACTGTGTTGAAGTTTAGGTATTTGTAAACTGTATCGCTCATCTCTGGAGTGATTTTGCCAGAAACAACATCTAAGTACTCCTGTGCAGTTGGAAGCTCACCTTTAAGTGCTACAACAGCAGCAAGCTCAGCAGAACCAAGATAAACTTGACTTCCTTTACCAAGACGGTTATCAAAGTTACGAGTTGAAGTTGAGAATACAAAAGCACCTTGACCAACTTGTGCTTGATTACCCATACATAGTGAACATCCAGGGATCTCAGTTCTAGCTCCTGCTTGACCAAAGATCGAGTAGTAACCCTCTTCTGTAAGCTGCTTCTCATCCATCTTAGTTGGAGGACAGATCCATAGTTTATTTTTAACTTGACCCTCACCTTTTAAGATCTCACCTAGTGCACGGAAAAGCCCAATGTTTGTCATACATGAACCAACAAATACTTCGTCTATATCAGTTCTTAAACCAGCTTCGCGGATCTCAGTTAGAGTTTTAACATCATCTGGATCGTTTGGACAAGCTAGGATTGGCTCTTTGATCTGATCCATATCGATCTCGATCACTGCTGCGTACTCAGCGTCTTTATCAGCCTCCATAAGCTCACCGTTTTGAACCCACTCTTTCATCTTATCACGTCTACGAGCTAGTGTAGCTTTGTCTTCATAACCCTGCTCTATTAACTCATCTATTAGAGCTATATTTGAGTTTAGGTACTCTACTACTGGCTCACGGTCTAGTTTAACTGTACAAGCTGCTGCACTTCTCTCTGCAGATGCATCTGAAAGCTCAAATGCTTGCTCACACTTAAGATCTTCTAAACCTTCAATCTCTAAAACACGACCAGCAAAGATATTTTTCTTACCAGCTTTCTCAACTGTTAAAAGACCATCTTTTATAGCTTGGTGTGGGATAGCATTTACCATATCACGAAGAGTGATACCTGGTTGCATCTTACCTTTAAATCTAACCAAAACAGACTCAGGCATAGTAAGTGGCATCATACCAGTTACCGCTGCAAACGCAACAAGACCAGATCCCGCAGGGAAAGATATACCTATTGGGAAGCGTGTATGGCTATCTCCACCAGTTCCTACAGTATCTGGAAGACAAAGTCTGTTTAACCATGAGTGGATTACACCATCACCTGGGCGAAGGATAAAACCTTTTCTGCTTGTCCAGAACTCTGGGAGTGTGTGCTGTAGTTTAATATCAGCTGGTTTTGGATACGCAGCTGTATGACAAAACGACTGCATAGTCATATCTGCACCAAAGTTAAGAGCAGCCAACTCTTTGATCTCATCACGAGTCATTGGACCAGTTGTATCTTGGCTTCCAACAGTAGTTGCGATAGGTTCACAGTAAACACCAGGTTTTACACCATCCATTCCACAAGCTTTACCCACCATTTTTTGTGCTAGTGTGTAACCTTTTCCATTGTCTTCTGGATTATCTGGAGTTAAAAACAGATCAGTCGCACCCATACCTAAAGCTTCTCTAGCTTTTGCAGTTAGACCCTTACCAATGATCAGTGGGATACGCCCACCAGCTCTCATCTCATCTGTTAAAGTGTTAGGTGAAAGTTTAAACTCACTTACACATTTACCATCTTTTTCTATTTTACCCTCGTATGGCTTAACTGTGATCACATCGCCAGTCTCAAGGCTATCAACTGGAGCTTGGATCGGTAAACAACCTGAATCCTCTGCAGTGTTAAAGAAGATTGGAGCGATTGTTGAACCAATAACTACACCACCAGTTCTTTTGTTAGGGATACCATTTATATCACGACCCATATGCCACTGAACTGAGTTAATACCTGATTTTCTTGAACTACCAGTACCAACTACATCACCAACATAAGTTAAAGGGTGACCTTTCTCTTTTAGTTTATCCATTGTCTCTAACGGATCTTCCATCTTAGACTGTAGCATAGAGTTTGCATGAAGTGGGATATCTGCACGAGTAAACGCCTCAGATGCAGGTGAAAGATCATCTGTATTTGTCTCACCAGGTATCTTGTAAACAGTTAAAGTGATATCTTTTTCAAGCTCTGGCTTGTTTGTAAACCACTCACCATTAGCCCAAGACTCTATAACCTCTTTAGCTTTTGCATTGCCCTCATCCATTAGTGTTTTAACATCATTAAATGCATCATAAACTAGGATTGTGTTTTTTAACTGTTCGCACGCAGTATTTGCAACGTCACCTTCAATTTTAAGTGCTTCAATAAGTGGAGTTACATTGAACCCACCAAGCATTTTTCCAAGTATCTCACACGCTTTTACTGCATCAATAGCATCACAGCTAGCTTGACCTTGTACTATATCGTTTAAAAACGCAGCTTTAACATATGCAGCGTCATCAACACCAGCTGGAATTTTATTTTCAAAAATATCCATCGCATAATCTTGCTCAACAATCGGTGAAGCTTTCAGTAGCTCTATAAGCTCAGCTGTTTGCTCAGCTGTAAGTGCTAGTGGTGGAACACCAAGTTCAGCTCTCTCTTTTGTATGTGCTTTATAGTCATCTAAAAATGCCATATTTAACCCTTAAATGTAAATTTGAAAAATTATAACCTAATAAAATCTACTTTTTAATATATGTTACAAATAGAAACAAAATTTATACCTAATTTTTCAATTATGTTAATTTTTGTAACACTAATACTCACCTTTTAGATTGATCTTATCTTTAACTTGAAGAAGTCTGTCGTTAAACCACTTAGTTTTGTCAATATTTGGAAAGACTTCTAGCATAATTTTAAGTGGGGAATCGTTCCAACTGTTACTATCTGGAGCAAATGTCCACCCTAGTTCACTGATAACAGACGAAAATATCTGATCTACAATCTTATAGGATGAATCAATAGCAACCTGATCGTTGTCTTTTTCATGTTTTATTAGAGACTTTACCAACTGCTTTCTAGTATCTCTGTTATAACTCTCTTTTAATG
>JBEPWC010000221.1:0-3695 GCA_041642615.1 Sulfurimonas sp.
AACTTTTTTTAGCTTTATATAAAACCTATTTGAGCTTAAATGCCCAATTCTAATCTTGTTGTTGTGGTATGTCTTAGAGAGTATCTTAATGCTTTCATGCTCAAACTCATCTAGCCTTTGCTCATGCTTTTTGTGCAACGATATATACTGCTTAGTCATTGCATGCTTATCCTTAAGCCCTGCATAACCGATCTCTTTATTTTTGATCCCTAAAAACCTAGCTATTATACTAACTAGCTCCATTGTTGAGAGGTTCTTTTTTCTAACATGCAACACTAGGTGTTCACCCTCACCACTAAACTCATAAAGTGGAATCTCATCTACAACAAAGTCGCGAGGGCTTTGCTTAAAATGAAAATCTACACTGGCGTGACTTAAAGAATAAAATCTATCCATATTTTTCCTAAAAATGGTTTGCTTTGCAAACCGATCTGTATCTAACCCTCTTTGCTTTAGCAAAAATTGTTAGTTTTGTTCTAGAGAGTTTAGCTCGCCTAATAATCGCTTTTTTATAACGCTTATCAAAAGAGACTAACATCTCATACTCTTCACCACTACAGGCTACATCTTTAGCCATCTTTTTTATATTTTTAGCACCTATATTGTTAGCTTTTAGCATCTTTTTTAGATCTGCATATAATCCATCAGATATATCCATACCACTATTTAAAAACCTTATGTTTTGACTAACAAACCTCTGTCTTAGTTTTATGTTTACAAACTTAGAGTTTTTGTTTATTTTACCACCATAAAGAAGCTTTTTTAGATCTTTTTTACTCTTACCAAGATCGCCCGTATAAGCAAATAGATCGTTTTTTCTTACACCTTTTCTAAAGAGTGGCTTTTTAGTTTTTGAGACAATTGTTACAGATATATCTAGTTTGTTATTAGCTATGGTATCACCACCTATGATCTCAATTGAGTAGTTCTTTGCAACCTCTTCAAACCCTCTTACAAGGTCTTGTATCTGATCTTTTGTTATAGTTTTTGGCATAGCTACTGCTAAGAGTGCATACACAGGTTTAGCATTCATTGCAATAGCATCAGATATATTTACAAGCATTGATTTAGCAGCTATTTGGTAGTGACTCATCCACTCTTTTTTAAAATGAACATTCTCAAAAAAAGCATCTTTTGAATACACATAACCATCTATATATGCTCCATCATCGCCAATATTAACACTGCTAAACTGTGAAATAAAATGATCTTCTAAATTCAAATATGATTCTCTTAATTATAGGTTTTTTAAAGGTGTCCTAATTATTTTATATGCCGATCTTGCCAAGGAATAAAAAAAGATGTGCTATAATAAGCACAATTATAACATTAATTGGAGTGTATTTATGAAAATATCTATAAAAAGTGTCTTTAAAAACCTATCTACTTTTTTAATGCTTTTTACACTTGTCTCTTTGTCTGCTGTACTCTTTACGCTAGAACAAACTAATTCATATATTAAAACAGACATACTAAAAGAACAAAAAGAGATCATCAACTCTCTAAGGGCTATTGACAAAAAAGATGTTGAACTTGCTCTGATCCAGTACAATGGCAAAAGTACAGATCTTCAGTATCAAGTAAACAAACTTCGTGAACTTTATGAGTACGATATAACAGGAAACTACATTTTAAATAACTCACATAGTTACTTAAGCGATCTTGACAAACTATCAAATTTAATTGATAAATTCAATACAAAAGCATACGCTTACTACAAATCTTCAAAAAAAAATCTTTATAAAACAAGAGCTGAACTTGACTCTGCACACCTAGCACTAGAAAATCAGATCAACCAGTTAATATTTAAAAATATAGAATATGACACTAGTAAATTTAACTTTATGATCAAAATAACTATTGCTACATTTATTATAGTATTTTTAATCTCTGTATGGTACTACTCAAGATTAAAAAAGATCTACAACGATATATCATATCTACAATCACCATCAAAAAGTAAAAAAGACTACGAAGTCTCTACAATAGAAGCAGATGCAATATTTTTAAGAATGAAGAAGAAACCCGATGTAAAAGATAACCCTACAAACATAGACCCAGTAACTAAGGTAAATAACCACAAAGGTTTAGTAGCAGAGTATGGGGAGAAAAGAAACTTTAAAGAAAATAACTTTACATCTGTAACTGTTTTAGAGATCGATAATTTTTCTAAAACAAACAGAGCATTTAATCAGGAGTTCTCACAAGCTGTACTCAAAAAGATAGCTTACACTATATCTCTGTTTGCTCAACCAACAGATGTGATCGGTAGAACTGATTATAATCAATTTACGGTAATACTCTCTCGTGAAAGTAAAGATAGAGCATACAAAGACATGGAAGCTATCCGTGAAGCTATAGCTGAGTTGAAATTTGTGACTCAAACAAAAGTAGCAATCCAAATAACAGTCTCTGGTGGCTTTTACATAAAACCAAATAATGTAGTACTATCTAACGCTATTGAAGAAGCAAAAAACATACTTGCATTTACTCAAAGTGGTGAAAAAAACAGAATATGTCAAAAAAGAGATATGGAAGGTGTGCAAATTTAACACACCTTTTTTTCGCCTAAAATGTCTCAAATTGTAACACTCCTCTAGTTCATCTTAAGTTTATAAAAATTCAACCTATTGAAAGACTAAATCCGCTAAAATCACTTATATTATTAATTCTAATTTTTAAGGAAAGCTAATGAGTATTCCTATTTATACTTACGATGCAATTGTTGTTGGTGCAGGTCTAGCAGGCTGTGCAGCAGCTAGAGAGCTACAAAATGCCGGCAAAAAAGTTGCCGTAATAACAAAACTACACCCGCTAAGAAGTCATTCTGGTGCTGCACAAGGTGGTGTGAATGCGGCTTTTAGCGATGAGGACTCTGTAGAACTTCACGAGTTTGACACTGTTAAAGGAGCTGACTACCTAGCCGATCAAGATGCTGTAGAGTTTATGTGTAAAAATGCGCCAGAGACTATTCGCTGGGCCGAGAGAATGGGTGCGGCATTTAGTCGTAGTGAAGATGGAAAAATAGCACAACGCCCTTTTGGTGGGCAAAGCTCACCGCGTGCTTGTTATGCAAAAGACAGAACTGGTCTTACACTACTACAAACTATTTATGAACAAGCACATCGCTCAGGTGTAAAGTTCTGGGATGAATGGTACGCAGCTGATATTATCTATAAAGATGGAAAAGTCTCTGGTGTAGTTGCATTTAACATACGTGATATGCAACTTGCAATATTTAACGCCAAACAAGTTATGTTTGCAACAGGTGGGTATGCTCGCTCATACAAGATAAACTCTAACGCTCACGCAAACACAGGAGATGGTTTATCAATAGTAGCTCGTCATGGTCTTCCACTAGAAGATATGGAGTTTGTTCAGTTTCACCCATCGGGACTTTCAGGAAATGGTGTTTTAATTTCTGAAGCTGCTCGTGGTGAGGGTGGACGCCTTTATAATTCTGAGGGTGAGCGTTTTATGGAAAAATATGCTCCAAACGCTATGGAGCTAGCTAGCCGTGATGTTGTCTCCCGCGCAATCTTAAATGAGATACGTGAGGGTCGTGGTGTTGGTCCTAGAAAAGATGCGGTATATATAGATGTAACACACCTAGGAAAAGACTTGATTATGGAGAGACTTCCTGAGCTTCGTGATCTAGCTATTACATTTTTAGGTTTAGATATGATCAAAGAGCC
>JBEPWC010000222.1:0-3689 GCA_041642615.1 Sulfurimonas sp.
ATTTTTCAAGCATATGAAGTGTTTTTTCTGAACCGTGAGCCAAAGCATTTGAGCTTATCATCTCACTAACAGTGAGATCAGCTCCAAACTTTTTTACGACACTTCTAAAGGGGAGATCTGTAAAACCAGCAAGTGGAGCCAACACATATACTGGTTTATCAAAGGCTATGACCTCTTTAGCAAAAGATATCCTTTTTTTAGCAAGAGTCATATTTATACAAATAGTTCTATGTTGTAGTTTTTACCACACTCTTTTAGATCAAGATAAGATTTAAAGTTTAAATACTCACCCTCTTGAGATATATTTAATATCTCTTTAGCCAAGTCTATCATCTCTAAGTCAAAAAGTGTAAAAAGGTAAGCATCCATAGCATCTTCATACTTATCACTAAGAATTTCAAAAAGTTTCATTCTTTGTTCTGGGATCATGTTTAAAGATAGCTCTTTTGACATCTCAATGTAGTCTTTTTGTGAGAGATCTAAGTTAGAGACTAGCTCCATTAGTTTCTCGTTTGGAATCTCTAGGGTATGCTCATCTGCATTTATTCTAGCTAGTATTTTAAATAAAGCGTCTTTAGTGATATACTGACTATAGCTCTCTATTGCGTAAAGTGGAGCATCTTTAATAAAGTCTATATACACAGTTTTAGACAACTCATCAGAGTATTTATCTTTAGAGCTTAAGATTTTTTCTGCATTTAACTTACCAGCTTTGTAGCGGTTTTTATCGTTTTGAACTCTTAGTGGATTATCTGAACTTAAGTTATACTTTTTAAGATCAACTACATCCCCATTTTTAATAAACTCTATTAGCTTTAGTACTGGTTCTATCTTTTGAGTTTTTTCGTTATCATCTTTAAATGTAATATCACCATTTGGAAAAACTGTACTATTTTTTATAAGCATACCTAAAAGACTAAAATCTGATGTTTTATAGTTATACTCTTTTGCACTATTTCCAAGATATGCGTCTTTTAAAGCCTCAAGTAGTTTGTCATAGTCTTTATGGTACTTTCTTTGTTCTAATGTATTTAAAAAATAGTAAAAACTCATGTGCAGTATACTAGCAATGTAAAAAACTGCAAGTGGTATAACAACAAGAACAGCTATAGACATAGCTGGAAGTTGTATCCCAAAAAAGTCCATTGCGTAAGCATCTTGTGAAACAAATGCATACACATACCACCCTACAAATATCATCAATAAAATTGATGCAATCGTATATCTTTTTAAATACATTTAATAAACCTTATTTTTTAGATTTCTCAACTATCTCTCTACAATCAATGCAGTATATAGCATGGGGTTTTACTTTTAAACGCTGAAAACCTATTGGGTCTTCACACATCTCACAAATCCCGTATGTTTTGTCTGCTATTTTACCTAAAGTTACATTAATCTCTTGTAACTCCTTGTTTTGCTGATTAACAATAGCGCTTTCAATCATTGAGTTGTTGCTATTTGATGCGTGATCACCCTCATCATTTAGCTCTTGACCACTCAACTGAGTTAACTCATCATTAACACCACTAATATTTTTTTCAATCTGCTCTTTACGGCTTTGAAGTATCTCTTTGAAATAATTTAATTCACTATCTTGCAACTATTTGTCTCTCTTTCTTTAATTTTATCATATCTATTTGTGATAAGGATGATTACTTAAAATCGAAAAGCCTCTGTATATTTGCTCTAACAAAACAGCTTTTGCAATTTTGTGACTCATTGTAATTTTTCCCAAGCTTATAACCTTATCTGCTTTGCTTAAAAAAGCATCTTCAAACCCATAAGCTCCACCAATAAAAAATTTAATTGAAATTTTACCATCTATAAGCTTACTAAATTCATAAGAATCGATTATTTTTCCATCAGGATGTAACATTATGTTATAGTTTCCACTTAAATGTGGATCTAAAACATTAGTATACGACTTTTGAGATGCCTCTTTTGAGATACTATGAGCTTTTGTGATCTCTTTGTTAAATATCTCAGTATCTTCAACTTTTGCAAAACGGCTAATCATCTTTGTAAGATCTTTATAAAGTGGGTCATATAGGGTTTTTTCTTTTTTAGCTATAGAGACTACACCTATCTTCATTTTAAAAGATCACTCCCTATAGCTTTATAAGATATATTTTCAAACTTATCGCTTAACTTAACACCACCTATTACAGCAACTGGGTTAACAGAGTTCTTAGCTAAATCTTCAACTCTATTGCCAAGGACACCTGTTATATCTTTTTTGGTAGATGTGTCTCTGTATGCACCAAGCCCTATGTAGTTTAGATCCATCTGATTTGCCTCTAAGACCTCTTTTTCATTGTGGGTTGATAGACCTAAGAGTTTGTCTTTTTTTATAACGCTTCGTAAGATCTTTGCAGCTTTTGGCTTGTTAGGATCGATCTCTTTTAAGTCATCTTGTCCAATATGCACACCATCACAAAACTCTACAAGTTCATACTTGTCGTTTACTATTAAAAAGCCATCGTATAACTTTCTGATCTTTATTAATTGATTTTTTATAAAAGAGATATCTGCAAACTTGTTTCTATACTGGATCACTTTAGCATCATGACTTTTTGCAACACTTACAAACTCTTCTACAGAGATCCCTTTTAAATCCAGTAGTTGTTGATCACAAAGTGCGTAAAGTTTCATATTCAGTCTATTTTTTGTAAAACATTGTTAAAAGATCACTCAAAGTTTTTTTGAGCTTGTTTCTATTTACCACCATATCTACTGAGCCTTTTTCAAGTAAAAACTCCGCTCTTTGAAAGCCTTCTGGCAGTTCTGAACCGATCGTTTGTTCAATAACACGCTGACCAGCAAAACCGATCAAAGCACCCGGTTCAGCTATGATGATATCTCCAAGTGTTGCAAAAGATGCACTTACACCACCCATAGTTGGATCAGTTAAAACAGATATATAAGGAAGGTTATGATTAGCCAGTTTTCCAAGTGCCGCTGATGTTTTACTCATTTGAAGCAGAGAAAAAGTAGACTCTTGCATCCTAGCACCACCCGATGCACTAAGTATAATCACACCTTGATTTTTTTCAATAGCACGATTAACTGCACGGACTATTTTTTCACCCTCTACAGAACCAAGACTTCCACCCATAAATTTAAAGTCAAATATCACTACTTGTGCAGCTACACCGTTTAGCTCCATCTCTCCACTTACAACAGATGAGTGTTTTCCAGTTTTCTCATGAGCCTCTTCTAAACGTTTTGAATATGCTTTTTTATCAGAAAATTTTAGAGGGTCTACTGCTTTTAAGTTGTCATCATACTCCACAAATGTACCCTCATCTGCTAAGAGTTTTATACGTTCTTTGACGCCAATTCGTAAATGAAAACCACATTTTGGACATACATAGTTTTGGTTTTCAACCTCTTTGTAGTACATCAAAGAGTGGCAAGACTTACACTTTACCCAGTGGGATGAAGCTTTATTTTTTACAGGTTGTTTCTCAGAGATTTTAGAAAAAATATTTAGTAAATTCACAAAAATTCCTTAAAATTATCTATTGTATTTATAAACGTGATTATACCAAAAATTAAATCAAAACGGTGTGTATTATAAGTATTTTAAAAAAGATAGCACGGGTGTGCTACATTTGTGTCATAAAACGGCTATTTCATCAATGACTTAACGATGATTCTTGCAGCCTCACGACCATCATATGCTG
>JBEPWC010000223.1:0-3660 GCA_041642615.1 Sulfurimonas sp.
TTTTTAACTTTTGAGACAATTTAATACAAATTTTTTTTTATTTGTGTTACTATTTATACCCTATAAACAAAAAGATAGAGTATGAATAACAAAACCTTAAAAGATAACCTTTTTTATATTTTAGCAGCACTAGTACTGTTTGGAGTAGCTATCTTTGGTTCGTATATGCTCTCTTCGTATACAAAGCAGATGTATATTGAAGAAAACAAAGAAAAAGTCATTGGTTCGTACAATACAGTCTATAACCAATACAAAAAACTAGCAGATATAGTGTTTAATACAAAAATAAACACAGATGAGGTGCGAGAGATCTTTAAAGATGCACAAAGTAGTACTAACAAAGATCAGGTACGAAATAGATTGCTCGAAAAACTTCAACCAATGTATGAACTTCTAAAAGATCAAAATATAAGACAGCTTCATTTTCATCTTAAAGACAACGATAGCTTTTTAAGGTTTCACAAACCAGAAAAGTTTGGAGATAACCTAACAAATATAAGATCAACAGTAGCATATGTAAACAAAAACAAAAAACCAATAGACAGCTTTGAAGAGGGTAGGGTTTACAATGGATTTAGATTTGTTTACCCTCTTTTTTACAACTAAGAACATATTGGGAGTGTTGAGGTTTCGTTTAACGCCTTGGCTTTTTTTGAGGAATTTTATGACACATACAACAGGAGATCAAACTTTTTTATACTAAAAGATGTAGTTGATAACAAAACTTTTGAGAGTCAAAAGTCTAACTATGTTGACTCCCCTTTAAAAGATTTTTATGTAGACAGAGTGATAAGTGAAAAGATAAAACAAAAGATCTCTTCTATAGATCTAGGTGAAATTTGTGCAGATAGAATCGAGGTTGTAAATGAAAAGATACTACAAGATCAGACCTACTCATTTTATAGTAGCAATATACAAAGACTAATAACCGTTATCCCAATAAAAAATCATCTTACAAACAAGGTTGTTGCAGGTTTTGTTACCTCAGAGGAGTCTTTTGGCTTGGAAAATATCTCAAGAGAGTTTTACATAAACACAGTTTTTTTTGTGTTGTTGATGTTACTACTTAGTTATCTTTTTTATAGGCAAAACTTTAGCACTGATGAGAGGGTTGAAAAAACTAAAATACCTCTTATAAAGAGTAAACGTAAAATAAGCCTCTTTAATATAGTGGGTGTTTTGAGTACGGTAGGGATTATACTTAGTGTATCTGCATACACATTTTATACTTATGAGTTAAAAAAAGAGGAGCTTTACAAAAAAAACATACTTAAAGCAAAAACTAAAATCACTCAATTAACAACCGTCCTTCCACACTTCGTAAAGTCGTATGAAACTTATGAATACGAAAACCTTATAAAGGCTATTATGGACAAAGATACAGTGGCAATTTTAGTAAAAAACTATGTTTTTGGTGAGATCATAGACGATATATATTTGTCTGGAAAGATAAGAGTGGATAAAAATGAGATCGAAGACTTCAGTAAACAAAACAAGCTTCATCAACATATACTAAAAACAAGTTACCATAAAGAAAGCACAACAGGGTATTCAGATAGTGGAGATAAGCAGTATGATCTTAAGGTTTATATAGCTGATAAACATATTCAAGATCAACTAGATAGTTTTTTGTTTTCAAAGGTAGTTGAGGGGTTGACCTTTTTGGTGGTTTTACTTGTTGTTGTTTTAGGTATTTTGTATTTTCACATACAAAAGCCGATCAAACAGATGATAGCCTATATCTCAAACAGAGATAAAAATTCTCTTCCAAAGCATAAAATCCCACCAATGGTCTCATCTGAGTTAAACTACCTAAGTTCCAGCATAAACACCATGATAGATCACACTACGTTGTATCAAAATAGATTAGAAGAGACATATCAAAATCTTGAGGATCAAAAACAGAGATATCAAAACCTACTTTATAACTCCTCTGATGGGATTTTTATTATGGATACAGATGGCAAACTTGTTGAGTATAGCCATTCAGCTAAAGACCTACTTGGTTACACTCAAGAGGAGATGAAACAGTTAGTTATTTATGACTGGGATAAGAACTTAACTAAAGATGAGTTTAGAAAGCTTGTAGATACTTTAGATACTAAAAGTATTATGATAGAGCGAGAACACACAAGAAAAGATGGTAGCACATACATAGCCTCTATAGGTTCCACAAAGGTTAAAATAAAAGATCATGTTTATATAAAAGCTTCAGCAAGAGACATAACTCAGCAAAAAAGGATAGAAAAAGAACTAATAGCTGCAAAAGAGAGTGCAGACAAAGCTAACAGATCAAAGTCAGAGTTTTTAGCAAACATGAGCCATGAGATTAGAACTCCACTAAATGGGATCATAGGGCTAACAGACATAGTTCTAAATTCACAACTAAACAAAGAGCAAAAAGACTACCTAAGTAAAGCTAAGCAGTCCTCAAAATCACTACTAAATATTATAAATGATATTTTGGATTACTCTAAAATAGAAGCTGGCAAACTCGATATTGTAAAAGAGAAGTTTGTGCTAAATGAGTTACTAGGTAATATCTATAATCTTTTTGAGTATGAAGCAAGTCAAAAAGATCTTGAGTTTGACTTCAATATAGACAAAAATATAGATCGTGTACTAATAGGCGATAGCCTTAGAATATCTCAAGTTCTAAATAACTTTATAGGTAATGCACTAAAGTTTACACATAGAGGCTATGTTAAAGTAGGAGCAACACTTCTAAATAAAACTGATAACACTATGAAGATAGAGTTTAGTGTAAAAGATAGCGGTATAGGGATAGCAAAACAGAACCAAGAAAAACTCTTTAAAGCGTTTAACCAAGAGGATAGCTCCACTACAAAAAAATATGGCGGAACAGGTCTTGGGCTTGTGATCTCAAAACAGCTTATAAGTATGATGGGTGGTAAAATAGACTTTGAGAGTCAAAAAGATCAAGGTAGTAACTTTAAGTTTGTTATAGAGCTTGAATATACAGATGAGATGATCCAAAATGAAAAAAAACCAAATGAGATACAAAACATAAAACTAAAAGAGAGTAAAAAAGCACTAGTGGTTGAAGACAACGAAACTAACCAAATAGTTGCAAGAAGTGTACTTGAAAATATTGGTTTTGAAGTAGAACTAGCAGATGATGGCTTAGAGGGTCTAAAAAAAGCAAAAGAGAAAACCTATGACATCATATTTATGGATCTGCAGATGCCAAATATGGATGGGTTTGAAACCACTAGAAAGATCAGAGAGTTTGACACAAAAACACCGATCGTAGCACTAAGTGCAGCTGTAATGGCAAAAGACAAAGAGTTAACAAAAGAGGCTGGGATGGATGAACACCTCTCAAAACCTATAGCTAATGATAGGCTCCAAGAGGTTATAAAAAAATACTTCGATGTTCAAAACAGTGATACACAAAACTTAGATGATCTTAATCAAAGTAGTGAACTTGATCTAGAGTGCATAAACATGCCAGAGCTACAAGAGAGGTTAAGTAACAACCAAAAGCTGATCAAAAAGATGCTTTTGCAGTTTTATGATAGCTACAAAGATAAAATAAAAACCATAAAAGAATCAAACATAGACTCAAAAGAATTTGATAGCCTAATGCACGCACTAAAAGGTGTAAGTGGAAACCTCTCTATGACAAAACTTTATGAT
>JBEPWC010000224.1:0-3653 GCA_041642615.1 Sulfurimonas sp.
AAAAAAGCTCTCAACTCTAGCACTATCCATGTTTAGAAAAGATTTTTTTGGGATTTATCATGGTTCACTATCTGCTAAAGTTGAGTCAAACAGCTTTGTTATAAACACAAAAGAGGCTGTTTTTGACGCCATAGATGAATCCTCACTGATCGAGCTTTACTTCAAAAAAGATTACAGATGGAACCAAGCAAGTATAGATGCTATGATCCATCAGGGGATATATTCACATATATCTGATGCGAAATTTATCTCTTTTTCAATGCCACAATTTACTACAGCCTACTCTCTAACACACAATGTTATAAACCCAAAAGACTACTTTGGTCACAAAGAGATTGGATCAATAGAGATAATAAACCCTGGTAATTTTGATGACTGGTACGACAGAGCCCAAAGTACGATCACACACTACTTTCAAAGAAACACAACCGACATTATGGTTATTCGTGGATATGGTGTTTATGCATACAACAGAGATGTGCACGAAATGGCAAAAAAGCTTGCAATACTTGAAAAAAGTTGCAGACTTCTAATGCTTGATACTGACAAAGAGGGTTTTACTTTCGACTAAGTCAAGGTTATCACTTAGATTTTAAAAACTTTTATTTTAAAGACACCCCTTTATCAAGTTTAAAGCCATATTTACATAAAATACACAAAAATTATCGAGTAAGGTTTATAAAACATGATTACGTGGATGCAAAGACATAAAAAATACCTAATAGTTACTATTTGGATATCAACAATAGCCTTCGTTGGTGCTGGTTTTGTTGGGTGGGGTCAATACTCATACGGCGATAAAGCCGGAGCTGTAGCAAAAGTTGGAGAAGTAGAGGTCAGCATGGGTGAGCTTCAAAAAACATACTCAAGACTCTACAATCAGTATAATGAGATGTTTCAAGGTGACTTTGATGAGGAAAAAGCAAAAAGCTTTGGACTACAAAAACAAGCACTTAAACAGCTTGTTGATCAAGCTCTGATCATAAACTTAGCTAAAGAGTATGATCTTAGAGTGGGCGATAAAGAGCTACTAGAAGAGATCAAACAACAAGAGTTTTTCTTTAAAGATGGCGTTTTTTCAAAAGAGGTATACAAAACTATGCTATCACGTAACAACCTTACTATGAAAGAGTACGAAGAGGATGTTAAAAAGCAGATACTCATCCAAAAAGTTTTAACACTTTTAAAAGTAAAAACAAATAAAAATGAAGAGAACATACTCACAACCCTACTTAGCATAGCAGATAAGATAGACTACAAAGTTTTAAGCGACAAAGATATAAACATAAACGCTTCAGACGATGTTCTTAAGCCTTACTGGGAGCGTAAAAAACAAAACTTTATGACACAAGTTAGCTATGATATAGAGTACATTAAACACGATAGCAACTCTACTAAAAAAGATGCACTTAGAACATACATAGATTTTAAAAAGTCTGAACTTAAACCTGATGTTAAAATAACAAAAGCAACTTTAAGTACTTTAAATAACCCTTTTAACCCACAAACACTTCAAGAGATAGCAGAGCTTAAGCTAGCATCACCTTTTATGAAACCAGTTAAAATAGATGATACTTACTACACGATCAAGCTTGAGAAAGTAAACCACTCTGAACCAAAAACTTATGAGATGGCAAAAAATGATGTAAAATCTATTTATATTCAAGAGCAAAAAAGACTAAAACTTCAAGAGTTAGCAAAAAACTCATATGAGACTTTTAAAGGTACTACAACCGACTTTATAACTCAAACTGACTCTGATAAGTTAACACTTCTTTCATCTGATGATGCAGCAAAGTTTTTAAATGAGCTTTTTATGAAACAAGATAAAAAAGGTTTTATAGAGATCAGTGATGGGAAAATCGTCCTATACAATATTTTGGAACAGAAGATGCTTGAAAATTCTCAACAAGATGAGTCACTTGCACAGCTTAAAAGCTCTATATTTAACGATGGTTTATTAAGCAAACTACGTAGCAAGTATAATACAGAGATATTTATAGAAGGACTGTAATTTGGCAAGAACTGTACTAGCCATTGATATCGGATCAACCAAAATATGCGCAATAATAGCAAGAATAGATGATGATAATTCTTGTGCAGTTATTGGTGCTGGTATCAACAAAGCCCAGGGTTTAAAGCGTGGGACTATTACAAACATTGAACTAGCTGCTAAGTCTATAAAACAAGCAGTTGATGATGCAACAAGAGTAGCTGCAACTGAAGTAAAAAGTGCAATAGTATCTATATCTGGATCATATACAAAAAGTCTTAACTCTACTGGGATTGTAAATATACAAAACAAAGAGATAAGCTTTAACGAGATAGAACGTGTAATGCAAACATCTTTGTACAACGCAAACATACCAAATGAGTATGAGGTTCTACACGCACTTCCATACAACTTCAAGGTTGATGATCAGGATTTTATAGAAGACCCACTTGGGATGAACGCTGCACGTCTTGAGGTTGAAACACACATCATAACGACTCAAAAAGCAAATCTTAACAATCTTCGCAAAGCCGTAAGTGGTGCTGGGATAGAGGTAGAAAACATTATACTAAGTGGTTATGCCTCTTCAATCTCTACAATAAACGATGATGAAAAAGAGCTTGGTGTTGCAGTGATAGACATAGGTGGAAACACTTCAAACATCACGATCCACTCAGGTAGTTCGATCAGACATAACGAGTTTTTAGGTGTAGGGAGTAACCATGTAACAAACGACCTCTCTATGGCACTTCACACACCACTAAGTGTAGCCGAAAATGTAAAGATAGACTATGGATCGCTTCTAACGCCCTCAAACGATCTTATAGAATTGCCGATAATAGGTGATGACAAGTCAACACATGAGGTAAGTTTAGAAGTTGTACATAATGTGATCTATGCTAGAGTTGAAGAGACACTTATGATCCTTGCTCAGTTTATAGAAAATAGTGGACTAAAAGATCAGCTTGGTGCTGGGATCGTTTTAACTGGAGGGCTTTCTAAAATGGAAGGTATTCGCGAGCTTGCTGTAGCTACTTTTGATAGTGGACCTGTAAGACTTGCACGTCCAAAAGAGATGGAAGGTCTTTTTGATGACATAAGAGGACCAGAGTTTGCTAGTGCTGTAGGACTAGTGATGTATGCAGCTAAAAACTATACACCATATGAGATAGATGTAAACAAACACGTAAGACACTCAAATGAGACACCTCATGAGAGTGTAAATGTTAATTTTAAAAATGAGACTGAAATACCTATAGCTCCTATAGCCGATGAAGATGTCAAAGAAAAGTTGGTTACACTTCCTCAAAGGAAAGAGAAAAAGGGCGATGAGGCAGGAACATTTAGTAAATTTTGGAACTGGGCAACCCAGTTATTTTAAGGAGAGCAAGTATGGATGACGCATTTGTAGTAGAAGAAGTTCAGGGAATTAATGGTGCGAGAATCATAGCTGTTGGCGTTGGTGGCGGTGGCGGAAATATGATCGGGCATATGTTAAACGAGGGCATAACAGGTATTGAGATGATCAGTGTAAACACTGATGCTCAAGTGTTAAAAAACAGTCAATCAACTAAGATTCAGATCGGTGAGAAGCTTACAAAAGGTCTTGGTGCTGGTATGAAGCCTGAGATCGGTAAAGAGAGTGCACTAGAGAGTTATG
>JBEPWC010000225.1:0-3639 GCA_041642615.1 Sulfurimonas sp.
ATTATTTGTAAAAGAGCAAGAACATCATGCTTATGAAGATTTTTATAAAAACCATTTTCAACAAATAAAAAAATACCCACAAAAAGGTATTCCAATAACATTTTCTCAAAAGCTAGATAAGATGTATGAACATGCATCAAGTGCTTTAGGTGAGCTTTTTGAAAATCCAGAGAAGTTAAGCAATTACAAAGAGTCAAAAAAAGTTGTAAATGAACTCGTAACAAATGTCTTAGATAAAGAGTTTGCTATAAAGTCACTTATGAAAATAGCTACACACGACTACTATACACATACACACTCTATCAATGTCTCCATATATGCACTTAGTTTGGGAAGTTTTTTAAATTTTAATGAGCTAGAACTTGAGGAGCTTGGAGAAGCAGCACTTTTGCATGATTTAGGAAAAAGTCAGATAGATAAAGAGATTATAAATAAAAATGGAAAACTTACGCCAGAGGAATTTAAAATCATGCAGAGACATCCTGTATATGGTGTTAGTTTAGGTTTGAAACTAGGTATAAAAAACAAAAAAGTTCTTGAGGGTATCAAGCATCACCATGAAAAGATGAACGGTTCAGGTTATCCAAATGGTCTTAGTAAAGACAGCATACCGCTCTATGCAAAAATAATTGGTATATGTGATATCTTTGATGCACTAACAAGTAAAAGAAGCTATAAAGAAGCCATGAGTTCCTTTGAAGCTTTAAAACTTATGAAAACACAGATGCCAAATGAACTTGATCTAAAACTTCTTGATAGTATGATACTTATGTTTAGGTAGTTGCAGCAATAATGTTTTCTAAAGAGTAACCACTTTAGCACCAAACCCACCAAGGTGTGGAGGTGCATCATCAAAGCCTTTTACCCTTGGATGTGCTGCAAGAAAGTTTTTAACAGCGTAGGAGAGCTTACCAGTTCCGATCCCATGATAAACTATAACCTCGTCCCAGCCATTCATAAGTGCATCTGATAAAAACTTGTCTAGTGTTTCACACGCTTCATCTGCACGCATACCGTGAAGATCACACTTAAGTCCTGCTTTTTTATCTACCTGTACTTTTACATCTGTTTTTGGTTTTTGTTTTATTATTTTAGTGTGTTTAAGATGTTTTGTTTTAACACGCACCGTCATTCCATTCACTTCCACTATAGCTTCTTTATTGCCTTTTAGTGCTTTGATCGTACCACTTTGGGAGTGGTACTTTACTTCATCTCCAACTTTAAACTCAACATCTCTTGTGATTAGCTCTTTTTTATCACGTGGGAGGTGTTTATTTGCCTTGTTCATGGCACGGTGTATAGCTTTTGTATCACCAGCACGAGCTGCTGATTTTGCTTCGTTTATGGCAACTTCATAGCTTTGTTTAAGAGCACGCTTTTGTTCATCTAACTCTTTGATTAGATCTTCTCTAAAAGCTTTTAGTTCTAGCTCTTTTTTGTTTAAAGACTCTAGTTTTTCATCTGCTTTTTTATGTTTTTGTTTTAGCTCACGCTCTAGCTGACTTCCACGTTCGATCAAAAGGTTTAACTTCTCTGAGTTATCCCCATAAACAGCTTTAGCTTCTTTTACTATGTGTGGTGCGATCCCATAACGACTAGCGGTCTCAAACGCATAACTCTTACCAATGATCCCATGCATAAATTCATATGTAGGTTTACGTGCATCTTCATCATAGATCGCAGCTAGTAGCTCTACATCGTCACGATCAGCCATAAGTGCAGCAAGACGTTTGTGGTGGGTTGTAACTATGATCTTTTGGTTTTTCTTTACTAGCTCATCAAGGATCACTTTAAATAAAGCTGCTGCTTCATCTGAATCAGTTCCAAGTTCGATCTCATCAACACCTACAAGTGCATCACGCTGTGTAAAGATTGACGAGAACTGCTGCATACGACCTGCAAAAGTAGATATATCATTTTTTACATTTTGAGGATCATCTATGATCGAGAGTATCTTTTTGAAGTTTCCTATGGAGCTTTTGTGTTCATTTAACTTCATAGGGATCATGTACTTTGCCATAAAAGCAGCTGACAAAAGTGACTTTAAAAGCATGGTCTTACCACCAGCATTTACACCAGTGATCATAAGCACATTTTTAGAAAAGTCTACATTTACAGGTTTTGCGTGGTGTAGGGCAGGATGGACAAAATCTTTTAAAATTATGTTAGAGTTTTTTTGAGACTTCATGATCCGCAGATCTTGACTCTTTGCAAACAAAACCCTAGCTTGGTAGTTGTCAAACTTACTAAACTCTTTATCTATAAAGTTTATAAATGGTTGTAGTTCACTGAGTTTATTTGAGAACTCTTGAGAGTATCTGTATAGGATCGCTTCACGCTCTTGGTTTATGTAGCGGATCTGCTCTTTTGCTTTTAGAATGCTATCTGGTGAGACATAAAATCCACCACTACTACTACGCCCAACTACTGCACCTTTTAGTACATGGTTAAATCCACCACGAACAAGTAAACAGTCTTCATTATTTACAAAGTGGAGCTGAGAATCTAAAAGATAGGGTGTTATTTTAGACGAAGAGGTTAAGCGTTTTAGTGAAACCGATATGTTGTTTTTTTGCTCTTTTATCCTACTTGAGAGTTTAAAAAGATCTTGATCGAGGTTTTCTTCAAAGTCTCCATCGATCGTAAAGTACTTCTCTATCTCTAAAAACTCCTCTGGAAACACAAACTTGTCCATCCATTCACCAATTATGCACTCTAGCTCACGGTTTTTAAAATAGCGAAAGTATCTTACAACTTTTACAATGTTGAAAATCTGCTCAAAGTTTAGAATACCATGCTTTTTTAGATGGTTTTTGATAGTGCTAAAATCCGATACTTTTGGTGGGGCTTTAAACTCTAGTTTGTCAAGGGCTTTTATGTAGCGAAAGTGAAGCTCTTGATCTCCCTCTATAAAAAGTTGCGTCTCGCGAGAAAAAAAGCTTTTAAATTGAGCTATATGCTCAATTAGATCGAGTTGTGAGATTATTCGCATTCTTCTACGCTGATCATCTGCCCATAGTTTGGAGTGTTTTCTTTACCTATAAATGTATATGTACCCATGCTTAAACCATAATTTGTTGAGTTTACATCAATACCGTTACAGTTAACTGTTTTACCCTGTTTGTATTTAGTCACAACAGCTCTCATGTTTTGGCTTGTTGCATTAGAGTAAGCGTTAAATGCTATGGCACCTGAGATGAACACTAAAACTACAGCCGATATAGTAATTTTTTGTTTATTGTCTAGTTCTGTGAAGTAGTGTAGACTCAAGAAAAAAAGTCCTACAATTACTAGTCCTATAATATATGCCAATTTGTACTTCCTAGTTTTAAGTTTTGTCTATTATACCAACTATTTGACATATTTTGAATAAAATATTGCAAAAGGTATCTGAATAAGATATGCCATCATAATAGGGATCATCATAGTTACTCCAAATGATGTTATGGAAAAACTTGCTATGATCAAAGCTAGTGTTATATAGCGTGTAGTTGTAAACCAAAATGCAGAACGTTGCTGCGGATCTGAGTTGTCAAAAGAGAGTTTTGCAATAAAAAAGTTTCCAACATAAAAAGCTAAAACTGCTATAAAAGCTACAGTGATGAGTTCAGGTTGAAACTCATAAACCTCAAAAAGGAG
>JBEPWC010000226.1:0-3635 GCA_041642615.1 Sulfurimonas sp.
GAGTATTCATTAGGATCTTCTGGTGATGAAGATGATTTTGCAGATGAAAAGCTAAACTTCAAAACACCGTTTATGCGTTTTTGGTTCTCTTTTGTATCTCCTTTTTTTAAAAGCATAAAAGATGGCGACTACACAGAGGCAAAAGCTAGATTTGCAAACCGTGAACAAGAGTTCTGTGAACTTATCTTTTTAAAACTCTCCATAGAAGTGATGAAAAAAAGTTTTAAAGATGACCCAATAGACGAGGCTGGAAGCTACTGGGACAGAGAGACTGAGCTGGATATTTTAGCATCGACAAAGTCTGGCAAGATCATAACAGGCGTGTGTAAAAACTCTAACTCAAAAGCCAAAAAAACAGAACTAACAAAGCTAAAAGAAAAGTGCCAAAAAGCCAAGCTAAAGTCCGACATAAGTGTGATCATCTCAAAAAGCGGTTTTTCAAACGAACTTAAAAATCTAAAAGGCTCTGATCTTAAACTATTTACCATTAAAAACTTTAAAAGCCTTGTAGAAGACCTTAGTGAGAGGGATTTTATAGAGTGTGAAGGAAAAAGATATTAACCACATAAGCATATTTGGAACAAGCTCAGATGCTGGAAAGTCAACACTAAGTTTTGCCATAACCTACCTGCTTCATAAGCGTGGGATCAAGGTGGTACCATTTAAAGCTCAAAACGTATCAAACAACTCACAAGTTACAGACTCTGGCGGTGAAGTAGCCATACCTCAACACTTTGCAGCAGAGTCCATCGGGATCAAAACAACGCCCGACATAAACCCCATACTTTTAAAGTCAGGCTCTAAAAACTCTGCTCATATGATCATAGATGGAAAAAGTGTTGGGGACAAAGATGTTCTTAGCTACTACCGTGACATAGACATGCTAAAGCCTGTTGCAAAAAAAGCTTTTAAAAACCTCACAAAAAAGTATGAGTGTGTTGTAGCTGAGGGTGCGGGGAGTCCTGTTGAGCTTAACTTGATGGACAAAGACCTCTCAAACATCTACATAGCAGATGAGTTTAACACAAAGATCATCTTAGTTGCAGATATAGAACGAGGTGGAGTATTCGCATCTATCTATGGTGTTTACAACCTTTTACCTGAAAAACTTCGTAAAAACGTTATAGGTGTTATAGTAAACAAGTTTCGCGGAGACATTTCGCTATTTGATGAGGGCATAAAGATCATAGAAAATGAGTTTGAGCTAAAGGTGCTTGGAGTTGTGCCATACAAACCTTTTAATCTTGGCTTTGAAGACTCTCAGTCGATCATGGGTTATGTACAAGATACTACAAATACAAAACTAAAAGTTGGAGTTATAAAGCTTCCACATATAAGCAATTTTACAGATTACGAACCGCTTGTTGCAGATCCTGAGGTTGAACTCTCATTTATCTAAAACGTTAGTGAGTTTTCATCCTGTGATCTGATCGTTTTACCAGGTAGCAAACGTGTAGTTGATGATCTGTTTTGGCTTAGAAAAAACGGTTTTTCAAAACGCATTAAAAACACTAACAAAACAGTTGTTGGCATATGTGGCGGTTATGAGATGATGTTTGAGAAGATCTTTGATTTTGAGGGTGTTGAGACTCACAAAGAAAAGACAAAAGGGCTTGGTATATTTAAAGATTCAGTAGAATTTAAAAAAGAAAAAGTTGTAAAAAAAGGCAAGTACAAAATCTTTGACACAAAAGTTAAAGGTTACGAGATACATAACGGCAAAGCAAAAAATATCTCTATGAAAAAGAAAAACTACTACGGAACTTTTATACACGGACTTTTTGATAATGATCAGCTAAGATACAATATCTTCAATAAAATCAACCCAAACTACAAAGGGTATAGTTTTAAAAAGTATAAGAAAAAAACCATAGTAGATTTTACCTCGCACATAGATAGATCTATAGATCTAGATTATATTATCAACTCTTGTCGTGGTGGACTAAAATGATACCCTTGTGAGTAGTCGATCCCTAGCTTCTTTGTAGTTTTTAGGATCTCTTCATCCTCAATGTACTCTGCGATCGTTTTTATCCCCATCTGTTTAGCAAAATTTACTATAGTGGAAACTACAACATAGGACTCCCTCTGTGTATTTATATTTCTTATAAGTGAGCCATCTATTTTGATGTAATCAGCTTGAAGCTTTACAAGGTACTCAAAGTTACTATACCCACTTCCAAAATCATCTATGGCTATTTTACACCCCTTTGATTTTACAACTTTTATAAACTCAATAATCTGCTCATAATCCTCAATAGACTCAGACTCTACGATCTCTAAAACAAGTCTTTTTGCAATATCTGGATTTTGATCTAGTTTTTCAAACAGATAGTTTTGCATATCTGGACAAAATATATCTTCAATCGTTAAGTTCACTGAAAATTCTAAGTCTTTTTGCTCTTTAAAAGTTGCAAAACTCTTCTCTATCATGATCTTTGTAAGTTGGAGGTATTGCTTTGTCTGTTTTGCTATATCTAAAAAAGAAAATGGCGGGACAATATCGCCATTTGTTTTTATGATCCTAACCAACGCTTCATACTTGTGAAAACCTAAGTTTTTATTGTCAACTATTGGCTGAAAAAAAGGTACGACTCTGTTTTGTTCAATAGCAAGCTTTATCTTCCCCGCCCAAAAGAGGTTGTCTTTATACTGCTGATTGAGACTATTTTGCTCACTAAAAACAACCAGTGATTTTTGCTCTTTTTTAGAGATCTTTAGAGCCATGTCGGCACTCAGTAGTGCCTCAGATGAGCCCTCAAAAGAGACACCACAGCTAAGGTTTATGTTGATCTCCCTACCCTCTACATATATAGAGTCTCTTTCTATTTTTTCTAAAATACTCAAAAAAATATCAAGAATTTCCTCTTTTTCATACTTAGATATACGCACTGCAAACTCATCCCCGCCGTATCTATAAAGATCGTATGGATAGACACACTTCTCCTGTATCTCACTTTGAAGAGTTTGGCTAAATGCTTGTAAAACTTTGTCTCCAAACTCATGTCCGTAAAAATCGTTTATTTGGGAAAATCTGTCTATGTTAATCAGTACTAAGCAAGGGTATGAAGTGTCGTTAAGATCTCTATGGAGTTTATCTCTACTTCCTAGCTTTGTTAGGCTGTCGGTGTTTAGCATATCTTCTAAAGTCAAAAGTGTATTTTGAAGTTTGGCTTGGGTTTGTTTTAACGCACTTATATCTACGATATATCCAACAAAATGGGTGATCTCTTGATCCTGGTTATACAAGATCATAGTAGTATCTTTAACCCATCTATACTCACCAGAACTACTTAAAGCTCTGTATGGCTCATGCTCAAAAGAGCTTTTTTTATCTTCACAAGCTTTTGTAACTTCGTCTGAAACCCTTTGCAGATCATCTTTATGGATTATCTCTGCGTAAAGAACTTTTGAAGATAAAAAATCTTTGTCTTGATAACCAAAGTTATCTTTTATGTTTTTAGATACCGCTTCTACGCTCCACGAATCATCATTATTCCATATAAAACAAACCATAGGACCTGCATTGAAAAAGGGGCTCTCAAAAAGTGGTTTGTATCTTGTTATTTCGCTAGTATCTACTGAGTTCATACCTGACTTTCATTTAAACTACTACCATTTTAGCAAAACTAGGC
>JBEPWC010000227.1:0-3613 GCA_041642615.1 Sulfurimonas sp.
CAAGCAAACATATCACTCTATGGAGCTACGCTTTTAAGCATCCCTGTATCTATGCTTTTTTTAAGTATTGGGCTACTTTTGTATCTTTACTACCAAGAACACACCATCTCACAAGAGTTTGAGGGGGAGAGTGTTACTATATTTATGTACTATATACTAAATGAGATGCCTGAGGGCTTAAAGGGCTTTGTGACAGTTGGAGCCATAGCCGCGGCACTATCTAGTACAAACTCAGTTTTAGGTGCTATGAGTTCAGTTGCCATTGAAGACATCTACAAACCATACAGGTTAAAAAAAGATCCATCAACAGATGAGTACCATTTTGTAAAAATGGCAAAAGTTATGGTATTAGTGTTTGCCGTGGCTCTATCAAGTATGGCAGTACTTAGCTATATAGTCCACTCCATGAGTGATGTACCACTTATTAGCTTTGCTTTAGGTGTTATGGCTTATGCGTATAGTGGACTTTTAGGTGTATTTGCAGCAGCTATTTTTACAAACAGAGGAAACTCTAAGCTAGTTCCATATGCACTAGTTGGTGGGTTTTTGACAGTCCTTAGTATGCAAGGGTACACTTTTGGCTTAGATGTTGGTTTTGCATGGCAGTTGGTTATAGGTACTGCAGTGTCATTTTTTATAATGCAGTTTAAGAAGGACTAGGTTTTATGTATAAAGAGTTATATATTGGTGTTATGAGTGGGACTAGTTTAGATGGTGTTGATCTCTCTTTGTGTGCTATTGGTAGCAATTTTAAAGCTATCTGCTCAAAAGAGTATCCATTTGATGCAGATCTTAAAGCAGATATTTTAGATGCGATCTCTGGTGTGATCACGCTAAAGCAGTATGGAGAGATGGATCATCGGCTAGCTCTAATGTATATAGATGTGATCCAGAAATTTTTAAAAGAGTTTTCTTTAAGTACTACAAACATTAGAGCTATAGGTCTTCATGGTCAAACACTTTGGCATGAGAGTGACTCAAAATATCCTTTCTCACTTCAAGCTGGTGATGCTAGTTTAGTAGCTAAACAGGTTGGTATTGATGTGGTAAGCGATTTTAGATCAGGTGATATAGCTCTTGGTGGAGAGGGGGCTCCTTTTGCTCCACTTTTTCACAGAGAGATCTTTAGGGACAAAAGTAAAAAAACAGCAGTTTTAAACCTTGGAGGTATTGCAAATATTACTATACTTGATGGTGGAACATTAGGATACGACATAGGTCCGGCAAATATGTTGATAGATCTGTGGATAAGCAAAAACAAAAATGAAAAATATGATCATAACTCAAGATGGGCAAGAGAGGGTAGTGTAGATTTTGGACTACTAAGCAGATTTTTAGATGAGCCTTTTTTAAATCAAAGCCCACCAAAAAGTACAGGTAGAGAGCTATTTAATGAGAAGTGGCTAGAGAAAAAACTTGAGGGTTTTAACACAAGGGGTGAAGATGTACAAAGGACACTCTTAGAGTTTAGTGTAGGCATAATAGTAAAAGAGGTCAAAAAGTACAAAGTAAAACAGCTCTTTGTATGTGGAGGCGGAGCAAAAAATGAGTTTTTTATGGAGCTTTTATCTAACAAACTAGATGGTGTTGATGTTAAAGCTTCTGATGCCATGGGTTTTGATCCTAGTTTTGTAGAAGCTATGGCTTTTGCGTACTTTGCCCAAAAAAGGATTCACAACAAACCACTAGAGCTTAGCCGTATAACAGGTGCTAAAAGGGATGGTGTCTTAGGGGCTGTATATGCACACTATTAAAAATTTTCTAAAATCAACTGTATATGAGGACTACGACATAAAAGTGGCCTCAGCAGATGCAAGTTTTAGGAAGTACTATCGTATTTCAAAGGGTGATAAAACCTACATAGTTATGGACTCATCACTTGAGAGAGACACACTTAAACCATTTGTGAAAGTCACAAAAAAACTCTTAAAAGCAGGTGTTGATGCACCAAAGATCTACTTAGAGGATCTAGAGAGTGGTTTCTTAGTTATTGAAGATTTTGGAAGTGTTGATCTTTTAAACACGCTTGAGCAAAACAATTTCAAAGAGTTTTACAAACTTGCAATAGATGAGATACTAAAGATGCAAAAAGCATCTACATCTGATCTGCCACTTTACGATAAAGCATTTTTAAAAAAAGAGATGTCTTTTATGCAAGAGTGGTTTTTAGATCGTTACATAAAAGATACCTCATACGATCAGAAGATGTTAGATGAGAGTTTAGAGACCATAGCACAAGAGGTTTTAAACCAACCTCAAGGCTACTTTGTTCATCGTGATTTTCACTCTAGAAACATCATGGTAAAAAACGACAATACCCTTGGTGTGATCGATTATCAAGATGCTATGAGTGGGAGTGTAACTTATGATCTTGTGTCACTTTTAAGGGATCTATACATTAGGTTTGATACAAAAGAGATACAAAAACTAGCACTGTATTTTAGAGATAAGGCAATGCTGGATGTAGGTGATGTAGAGTTTATAAAGTGGTTTGACATAATGTCACTTCAACGCCATATAAAAGTGCTTGGAATCTTTGCAAGGCTTTATCTGCGTGATGGAAAAGATGGTTACCTAAAAGATCTTCCACTAACCTTAGAGTATGTTTTAGAGACCTCTTCAAAGTATGAGCAGACTCAAGAGTTATATAACTTTTTAAAAACACTCAAGATAACATGATGATAGCAATGATCTTAGCAGCTGGGCGTGGAGAGCGGATGCGTCCTTTAACAGACTCAAAACCAAAACCACTCTTAGAGGTGAGAGGTAAGCCGCTTATAGTTTGGCATTTAGAAAAACTCTCAAATGCTGGGTTTAAAAAAGTGGTTATAAACATAGCCCATCTTGGATATATGATCCCTGAGTATCTAGGTGATGGCTCAAGGTGGAACTTAGAGATCATCTACTCAGATGAACAAAGCTCAAAAGCCCTAGAGAGTGCGGGTGGAATTATAAATGCACTTGATCATTTAAGTGAGGAGTTTTTGGTACTAAATGCAGATATATGGTGTGACTATGATTTTGATACTAGTTTATCTTTAGATGGTAGACTTGCACATCTTGTGCTTGTAAAAAACCCAGTTCATAACAAAGATGGGGATTTTGAGTATGATGGGGCTATGTATACATTTTCAGGAATTGGGTACTATGCTAAAGAGATGTTTAGGGGATATAAAAAGGAAAAACTGCCATTAGCTCCAATAATAAGAGAAAAAATAGATAAAGTAAGTTTTGAACTATATAAGGGGGAGTGGAGAGATATAGGCACCCCTCAAAGATTGAAAGAGGTAAATAATGTATAAATTTTTAATATTCATATTTTTAAGTATGACACTAGAGGCAAAGTACACAAATTGTACTTTTCAAAATGAGCATTACAGTGATATATGTAAAAAAGTTGTAAAGGGTGGTGTTAGTGTTGAGTATGCAAATAAGTTTCTACTCTCTTACTTTAAAACACAAAAGTTTGATGAGATCAGTTGGAAGTATCTTCAACCAAAACATATAAAAACTCATAAAAAAAATGAAAAAAAAGCTAACAATGTTTTAGTAAAGAAGATCCCAGAGCTTATGGAGCATCTACATAAGTATAAAAATGTTTATGATTATAAAG
>JBEPWC010000228.1:0-3610 GCA_041642615.1 Sulfurimonas sp.
CACTCGATGGTGAATACCTCTTAACAAAAGAGGATCACACACCTAAAAAAGATGGTTTTTTAGATAATGTTGGGACACTTTTTTTTATAGCTGTTATATTTTCTATGATCACTGAGTATATCATCTCATTTATAGGTATTAAAAAACGTATCTACATAGCTTTAGCAGTATCTACACTAGCGGCTATAGTTGTTTTTTCAGTACTTGCTAGCCTTTTTATGGCTGTTATAGTATGGGTGTTTACTTTTTTACAGGTGATCTTAGGTAGCTTTTTAGGCTCAGGCACAACAGGTAGTAGATCAAGGGGTAGTTTTGGTGGTTTTAGCGGAGGTGGCGGAAGCTTTGGTGGTGGTGGAGCAAGTGGGAGTTGGTAATGCAATATTTAGTAAGTAAAGATGAACAAGAGCGTATCAAAAAAGCGATAGAAGAGTTTGAGAGAAAAAGTAGTGCAGAGATACTGACTGTTATAGCAAAACAAAGCGATACCTATCTTTATATCCCAACACTTTTTGCAGCATTATCTGCTTTGTTGTTGCCATGGATATTTTTTGGGGTATTTGATGGTTTTTCAAATGAGTATCTGGGTATAACTCAGCTTGTAGTGTTTATGATCTTAGCACTACTAGCTCAGATCAAACCCATAAAGATGTTACTTGTGCCAAACTATATAAAAAGAAAAAGAGCATCAAACTTAGCAAAGATGAAATTTTTTGAGTTTTTAGAGCAAGAACAAAACAGAGATGGTCTTGTTATGCTTTTTGTAAGTGAAGCTGAAAAATATGTAGAGATCTTGACAGACTCAACTATAGCACAAAAAGTAGACAATAGCCTATGGGATGAAGCGGTACAAAACTTTATAGTAAACGTTAAAAACCAAGAGATAGCAAAAGGCTATTTACAAACCATAGAAAAAGCCTCCAAACTTCTAATAGAGCTTTTCCCAAGTACAAAAGACGATAAAGACTCAATGCCAAACCATCTTATCTTAATATAGGGTTTAAAACCTTTTATTTTTAGGCTTACCTCTAGGGCTTTTTTGCCTAGGATGTTGTCTAAAAACTCATTTTCATCTATACATACAAGTGAGAGAGCTCCTGTTTTGTGCGATAAGGCACACAAATCATTTTTCTAGTTTTTTATAACATCTAAGATTTGTTTTTGAATTTCAGATGGACTTATAGGAATTATTTCATCATCAATTTTTAGGGCTATTAAATGTTCTATTATTTTTCGCAAGAATTTTTGTGAGTAGTTAAATTTTACTTCATTGAGTTTTAGTTTTATCTCAAACTCTTTATAAATAGCATAAGATACAAAGCTTATAAGAACATGAGCTTTTATCCTAGATTCTAAAAGCTCTTTCAACTTCATATTTCCAGCCGGTAAATTAGACAAATTGTCCGAGTAAAAAACGACTAGCTGTCCGAATAGTTTCCAACTAAGTGTCCGAAAGAAAAACGGCTGGCTGTCCGAATGGGAGTGGCGTGAGCAATATCCTCTATTAGTTCTATCAACAATATGAATACTAGCGCTACCACTACTATTTTTCTTTTTTCTTACCTTTAAAGACATGTAAAATCTTAGCAAATTTATATTGAGGCACACAAAAATGTTTTTTTAGGCTCTTTAAAGCCCTTTATTAAGGGATTCTAAAAATTGGATTTTCTTAATGCACAAGTCAGGAGCGTTTAAAAGAGAAAATAGACCCCTTTAAAAACAAAGACTACATAAAAACTATCCGCGGAGTAGGATATCTTCTTAACTAACTCACTTCTTTTTACAAAATTCTAACAACTCTCTAACTTGCTTATGTAATAATCACTTTTATAGTATGATTATGTTACGGAGATAAGTAAATGAATATTTTTAACATCTTAATTGTAGAAGATGAGTTTGTATCTATAAAATACCTAAAAGAGATGATACATGAAGTGGACTTTATAGATATAGGAAATATTCATATGGCAAGAGATGCTCAAAGCGTTTTTGACATAGTAGGTGAGCATAATATAAACCTCATCTTTATGGATATAAATATTCAAGGCTCTATAGACGGTATAGCATGTGCAAGAAAGGTATATGAACTAGATAAAAATATACCTATTATATTTACTACAGCGTACAAAGACTCCCAAACCATACTTGAAGCTAGTCAAACTAATATGATAGGTTATTTAATAAAACCATTTAATACTTCCGATATTAAAGTTGCTTTATCTATAGCGAGCAAAGAGATGAACAAAACCAAAGATCTTCAACACTCTAAACAAAGCTTTGATGAAGTAAAAATCGGACCATACACCTACAAACCTAATGAAAAAACCATATATAATGGTTTGGAGTTAGTAAAATTAAGCACAAAAGAGAGAGATTTTTTTTACACACTTTACAAAAACAAAAACAGCTTTATAAGTACAGAGAAGTTGTGTTCTTATTTGTGGTGTGAAGATGACAAAGATCGAGGTAGGTCAATTAGGGAACTTCTTTTTAGAGTGAGAAAAAAACTTCCAGAACTCAATATTGAAAATATGCCTAGCATTGGGTATAGTTTAAAAGTGTAAGCAGTATGAAAAACTTTATTAAGCTAGTATCAGTTTTAGTGTTTATACTCCAAGTGGGTTTAAATGCGTCATTGGTACTGCATAATGACTCTTACAAGTATAATGACCTTGAAATAAACTACCTTGTAAACAATGAAGATACCATAGAGAAAATAGCTACTAAAAAGTTTGACAAGACCAGCACAAACTCTTTTTCATTTGGATATGTAAAAAGTGTATGGATCAAGTTTAACATCTCCAACAACTCTTCTAAATCAGATTTTATTCTTACTTTAAATGAAACATTTTATGAAAAAGCAGACTTATACTTCTTCTCAAATAACAGATGGGTTAAACAAGAAAATGGTCTTAAAGTGCCTATTGAAAAAAGAGATTTTAAACACAATACGATCGCATATAAAATTCAACTTCCAAAAAACAGTTCAAATGATTTTTATATACGACTAGAAACAAAGTATCCATATTTTGGCAAAATAGCACTATACCAAGAAGACTTTTTTGAACTAAGCTACATCTATGGATCAAACAGCCTAAATATATTTATATTAGGTATATCTTTTGTGATCATGCTCTTTAGTTTCTTTATGTTTAGGGAGCTTAAAGAGAAGATCTACCTTTACTATAGCAGTTACCTTTTTTTTAACATAGTCTATCTTACAAATATGAGTGGACTCTTAGTTTATGCAGGGCTTGAAGAGTACATATACAAACTTCACTTTGCAACCTGTTTTTTCATAGCATTTTTATGGCTTTTTTCACTCGAATACTTAGAGATCAAAAAAGAGTTTAAAAGACTAGGGAACTTTTTTGTTTTTATGAGCGGTTCTTTTTTTGTGTTAGGGGTTTACACACTCTTTGATTACCAAGCAGAGCTTATGAATAGTTACTCATTTTTAGCTGTAAACTCTATGTTACTAGTCTCTATCTACCTCTTTTTCAAAGGAAATGTAAGAGCAAAGTACTTTTTTTATGCGATCATCATCTACTTACTAGCAGGTTTTGTCTACTTAGCTATGCTAGAGTCTATACTCCCTTACAACTTCATGACT
>JBEPWC010000229.1:0-3583 GCA_041642615.1 Sulfurimonas sp.
AAAAGCAGCAAAAAATACTACCTAAAGATGAAACTTTAAAACTAGAGTCAGATGCCCATTGGCTATTGTCCTTGGGGCATGGTGATGTGTCAATTAGGATGGATGATAATATTACAGACTTTAAGGAGCCCAAAAATATGCGCTTTGAATACAAGGATGGTAAGCTAGAAGAGATCACATACAAAGAGTTTTTAGGTTTAAACGAAGGTAAAGAATGGTAAAACTTTTTTTATCCTTTTTAGTTTTTTGTTCAATAATTGTTGCTGATGAGTTAGTTGAGTTTAAAGAGTTAAGTGGTGTCCAAGAGGAGTTAGACCTAAAGATCAAGTCACTTTTAGATGATGATATATATAGAATTAACCAAGCATACATAAATGTGATCTTTTCACCAAAATCTAATTTTATAATCAAAAACAGGGTTGATTCTGTTAAGGTTGTCCAAACTCTAAAAGACAATGGTTTGCTTAGTTTATATTTTGACAAACCAAAAGAGTTAGTGCTAAACTTTCACACAAGTGACAGTCCACTTTTTTTTGTAAAGATGCTAGGGGATGCTCTTAGAAATATGGGTTATTACAGGTATGTTACAAAGGAATCAAATCTGGGGCAAAATGGTTTTACATGGTCAATAGTACTTAAAACTGAGTATGTAACAGATCCGCAAGTTTTACAAAGAGAGCTAGGTAAAAGTGGATCAAAGATCATAGATGTTGTACGTGTTAATGAGAGTGAGTGGACTTTTGATATTGATATGAGAGATTCTTATCTGGCTGTTAAAGTATTAAGTGAAGGGGAAGAGGTTGAGCTACAGAGATCTTTGTATGCATACTGGCTAGATGTCTCTGAGATCAAACAACTAAGGATAAAAAGTAGTTTTAGAAACTCTTGGTATCCGTATATTGCTTACTTTGATCCATCTTTGCACCTTTTAAAAGTTGTTAAGAGAGATACAAAAAGAAGATCTATACTTTTAAACATCCCACAAAATGCAAAATATATAAAAATTTCTGATATTTACACACTAAAAAATATTAAAAACTCTCTGTACTTAACACCCATTGGTAAAAGGTAAAGTCCTTCTTTAACTTTTTTTGATAGAATGTCAAAAAATAATTACAAAAGGAAACTTCCTTGTTTGATGAGATAAGATTTAACAGAGTTGAGAGACTCCCTAAGTATGTTTTCGCTGAAGTTAATGACATCAAAATGGCAGAGCGTCGTGCCGGTAAAGATGTTATAGATTTTTCAATGGGTAATCCAGATGGAGATACCCCTGAACACATTAGAGAAAAACTTGTTGAATCGGCCCAGAAGACAAGGACTCATGGTTATTCAACATCTAAGGGTATCCCTAAATTATTGCAAGCTATTGCTGATTGGTACGAACGCAGATATGACTGTAAGTTAGATCCTCAAACTGAGTGTGTAGCTACTATGGGTTCAAAAGAGGGTTATGCTCATCTATCATACGCAATTACAAATCCAGGTGATAGCGTTGTAGTGCCTGATCCAACTTATCCTATACATGAGTACGCATTTATACTTGCAGGTGGAAATGTAGCTAAATTTGGGATCAGTTTTGATGAAGACTACAAGGTTGATGAAGACAAGTTTTTTGAAGATCTTGTAAAGGTTTTTCAAGAGACATCTCCAAAACCAAAATACGTACTTGTAAACTTTCCACACAACCCCTCAACTGCCACAGTTACTCCTCAGTTTTATGAACGTCTGGTCGCTATGGCAAAAGAGATGAGGTTTTATGTGATCAGTGATATTGCATATGGAGATATAACTTTTGGTGGATACAAAACTCCTTCAATCATGTCAGTTCCTGGTGCAAAAGATGTAGCAGTTGAGAGTTTTACACTCTCAAAGTCTTACAATATGGCTGGATGGCGTGTTGGCTTTTTTGTAGGAAATAAAAAACTCATAGGTGCACTCCAAAAGATAAAGTCATGGTTGGATTATGGTATGTTTACACCTATACAGGTAGCAGCAACTGTAGCACTAAATGGTGATCAGCAGTGTGTTGAAGATATAACAGCGAAGTATGATCACCGTCACGATGTTTTGATCGAAGCATGTGCAAGAGCTGGTTGGCATATAAGAAAAAACCAAGCTAGTATGTTTTCATGGGCGAAGATCCCTGAATGTGCAGCACATCTTGGAAGCCTAGAGTTTTCAAAAAGACTTCTAACAGAAGCTGGTGTAGCAGTAGCTCCTGGGATCGGATTTGGTCAGTATGGTGAAGGCTGGGTGAGAATAGCCCTTATTGAGAATGACAACAGAATCCGCCAAGCTGCAAGAAATATAAAAGAGTTTTTAAAGCAGTTTGAGGACAAAAAGTAAAAATATATGAAATAAATTCAAGGAATAAAAGATGATAAAAGTTGGGATAATCGGAGTTGGTACAGTTGGTGCAAGTGTTGCTAATATATTACGCGATAATGCAGATGTGATCACAGCTCGTTCAGGTTTTGAGATCGTAGCTAAAAGTGGAGTTGTGAAAAACCTATCACGCAAAAGAGATGTAGATATAAAACTAAGTGATAATCCCGATGATATTTTAGATGATCCTGAGATCGATATTGTTGTAGAGCTTATGGGTGGGATCGATGAGCCTTTTGAGATTGTAAAAAAAGCACTCAAAAATGGAAAAGCTGTAGTAACTGCAAACAAAGCACTTTTAGCATATCACAGATATGAACTTCAAGAGCAAGCTGGAGATTTGGCATTTGAGTATGAAGCAGCTGTAGCTGGTGGAATCCCAATCATTAATGCACTTCGTGATGGTCTTGGGGCTAACCATATAGAATCGATCATGGGTATCTTAAATGGTACAAGTAACTACATGATGACAAAGATGGATACAGAGGGCGTGGCATACGATGCAGTACTAAAAGAGAGCCAAGATTTAGGTTATGCAGAGGCTGATCCAACTTTTGATGTTGGCGGATTTGATGCAGCTCATAAACTTCTAATTCTAGCTTCTATAGCTTATGGGATCGATGCAAAACCTGAAGATATCTTGATTGAGGGGATTGAGAATGTAAGTAGCGAAGATGTAGCTTTTGCAAAAGAGTTTGGTTATGCGATCAAGCTACTAGGGATCGCAAAAAAAGATGGGAACCAAGTTGAGCTTCGCGTTCATGCAACTATGATCGATCAAAATGAGATGATTGCTAAGATCGATGGTGTTATGAATGGTGTAAGTGTAGTTGGTGACAAAGTGGGTGAGACACTTTATTATGGCCCGGGTGCCGGTGGAGATGCAACAGCTAGTGCAGTTGTAGCAAACATAATAGATATAGCACGCCGTGGTAAAGGCTCACCTATGCTTGGATTTGACAAGCCTATGGAGGGTAAACTTACATTAAAACCTACAGGTGATATAGAGTCAAAATACTATCTTCGTATAAATGTAAATGACAAAACAGGGGTACTTGCAAAGATCACAAAGATCTTTGAAAACAACAACATATCTGTAAAAACTATGCTTCAAAAATCAACTTCAGATACTAGTGCAAACCTTCTGATCTCAACACACACAGCAAAAGAGAGCGATATTCAAGCCATGATCAAA
>JBEPWC010000230.1:0-3582 GCA_041642615.1 Sulfurimonas sp.
CTCATCTGCACTAGCTTCAAAAGCAACAGGCTATCCGATCGCAAAAGTTGCAACACTACTAGCTGTTGGTTTTACACTAGATGAGATCACAAACGACATCACTGGAACTCCTGCATCTTTTGAGCCTGTGATCGATTATGTAGTTACCAAGATCCCACGTTTTACTTTTGAAAAATTCCCTGAAGCTGTTAACACTTTAGGAACTAGTATGAAGTCAGTTGGTGAAGTTATGGCGATGGGTCGTACTTTTAAAGAGTCTATCCAAAAAGCATTATGTTCGCTAGAGACTGGTCTTTGTGGTTTTGATCCGCTTGATGCAGATATGCAGACCATAAAACACGAGATCCGTCGTCCAAATGCAGATAGAATCCTCTATGTAGCTGAAGGATTTAGACGTGGTATGAGTGTAGAAGAGATGTTTGACACTTGTGCGATCGATCCATGGTTTTTATACCAACTAGAAGAGATGATCGAAGCTGAAAATGGTGTTACAAAAGATATACTTGGCGATGAAAAAACTATGCGTCTTTTAAAAACAGACGGTTTTAGTGACAAACGTTTATCTCAACTGATCTCACAAAATTCAAACATAAAATGCAGCGAAGATGATGTAAACAAAGCTAGAAAAGATATGCAAATACGCATGGAGTACAACGAAGTTGACACATGTGCAGCTGAGTTTGAAGCACTTACACCATACCTTTACTCAACTACAAACATAACTAAACTTCCACCTAAAAAAAGAGCCTCAGATAAGAAAAAAGTTCTAATAATTGGTGGTGGTCCAAACAGAATTGGTCAGGGGATCGAGTTTGATTATTGTTGTGTTCATGCAGCTTTTGCACTAAAAGAGATGGACATTGAGACTATTATGTACAACTGTAACCCTGAAACTGTCTCAACCGACTATGACACTTCAGATGTGCTTTACTTTGAGCCAATCGACTTTGAACATGTTCGTGAAGTTATCGAGATGGAAGAGCCAGATGGGATCATAGTTCACTTTGGTGGTCAAACGCCACTAAAACTAGCAGACTCACTAACTAAGATCGGTGCAAAAATCTCTGGAACTCCATCTGCTGTGATCGACTTAGCAGAAGATAGAGAGCAGTTTAGCGACTTTGTAAATAGATACAACCTAAAACAACCTGCAAACGGACTTGCAAGTGCAAAAGAGCAAGCTCCTGAGATCGCTGCAAGGATCGGTTACCCAGTTTTAGTTCGCCCATCTTTTGTTCTAGGTGGACGTGGTATGAAGATCGTTTACTCAGAAGAGGAGCTAAACGAGTATATGGAACTTGCGATCAGTGTGTCAAACGAAGCTCCTGTTTTGATTGACAAGTTTTTAGATCAAGCAATTGAGCTAGATGTTGATTGTATAAGTGATGGTAACGATGTTTACATCGGTTCAGTTATGCAACACATCGAAGAAGCTGGGATCCACTCAGGTGATTCTGCTTGTTCACTACCACCGATCAACTTAAGTGAAGAGATGATCCAAAAAGTTGAAGAGCAAACTAAAACCATAGCACTTGGTCTAGGTGTTTGTGGACTTATGAATGTTCAGTATGCGATCTACAAAGATGAGATCTACCTGATCGAGGTAAACCCACGTGCTAGTCGTACAGTGCCATTTGTTTCAAAAGCTACAGGGATGCCACTTGCAAAAGTAGCAACACGTGTTATGATGGGTGAGAGTTTAAGAGACTCACTAAGCTACTACGATAAGTACAAAATAGTTAAAGAGAAAAATGGAGTTTTAAAACCAGAACTTAAAGGTCATGTATCTGTAAAAGAAGCAGTATTTCCATTTCACAAACTAATAGGTGCCGATCTTTCACTAAGCCCAGAGATGAAGTCAACGGGTGAGGTTATGGGTGTAAGTAAAAACTTTGGTATCAGTTTTGCAAAAGCTCAACTAAGTGCTGGAAACAACATACCAAAAAATGGGACATGTTTTTTAAGCTTTGTAGATAGCGACAAAGACAACGCTGTTGAGATAGCGAAAGGTTTAGTTCGTCACGGCTTTAAACTAGTAGCTACAAAGGGTACGCAAGAGCATTTAGCCAACAACGGTGTTGAGTGTGAGAGAATCCTTAAGATCTCAGAGGGTCGCCCTAACATAGAAGACAGTATGAAAAACGATGAGATTGACATGGCGATCAATACATCTGACAACAACACAGCCAAAAAAGACGCGATCGTGATCCGTCAAGAGGTACTTAAGCGTTCAATCCCTTATTTTACAACCTTAAGTGCTGCACGTGCACTCATCCTTGCACTAGATGAGATGAAAGAGGACTCATGGTCAGATGCAAAAGCAATACAAGATTTTTTAGTATAAAAAAACCAGTCATACTAACCCAAACAGATACAACTGTTGGGTTTGTCTCACAAAACCATGCAAAACTAGCTTGTATTAAAGAGCGTTCTATTTCAAAGCCTTTTATAGTTGTGTTTGACACACTTAGTCATTCCCAACTTTACACACTCCGTCATTCCCAGCTTGACTGGGAATCTAACCTAGATCCTCGGGTCAAGCCCGAGGATGACGAAAAGGTCAAGCCAGAGGATGACGACAGAAGTCATTCCCAACTTGACACACTACGTCATTCCCAGCTTGACTGGGAATCTCGCCCTTTCATCCCCAGAATCCCACAAAACCAAAAAAACCTAGTCAGACGTGCTAAGAAAACAACATTCATAGTAAAAAACAGAGCTTTTAGAATTGATGGTACACAAAAAAACTCACAAGTCCTAAGAGATCTAAGCTGGCACTACTCAACAAGTGCAAATGAAAACTCAAAAAAATTTGATAGAGATTTTTGTGAACATAAAGCTGATATAATAGTAGAAGATAAAAACGGACTTCGTGAACTTAGCTCATCAAGACTCCTAAAGATAAACAATACCAAGATCAAGGCTCTAAGATGATTAAATTTCTAATGGCACTACTAGTTGGAGCAATCACAACATTTATAGTTGATTTTTTTCTATTTTTGGGGATCTGGCTTAACTATATAAAACCAAATGAGATCGAAGTTTACTACAATGTCTTGTTTGCTGATCACCAAAACCTTTTAATATTTTCAGTATCAAGCATAGTTATAGGTTTTATTTTTATCTTTATAGAGAACAAAAAGTTTACTATTTTAACAGTTATTAGTTTATCAATTTTAGCTATACTTCCACTTTTTGAGCCTCTAGGCAAGTCTCTAGGAGAGGCTCTGCTTATGAAAAAAGGTGTCACATACAAGAATAAACGCTTTAGTTTTTATGGTGATGTTTATTACGATGGTCGAGAGAAAATTACATTTTATGACTATGAACTTAAAAAGATGATTTTACTTAAGAAAAAGGATCTTATAAGATGAGACATATATCTTCAATAGCTAGTGGTGTAGCACTAGGGAGTGCTGGAATAGCTATGATGAGTGTACTAACTGGGTGTTCTCAGCAGCAAGAAGCACAAAACAAATTTTTAGTGATTGAACAAAAAGCAAACGGAAAATACCAAGTAGTTGAAGAGATGCCAACAGATGGTGAATCTCGTGCGATCATACGTGAGAAAGATGAGTATGG
>JBEPWC010000231.1:0-3578 GCA_041642615.1 Sulfurimonas sp.
ATAAAAATATTTTATACCTAATCTTAGGTCCACTATTTTTGTTACACAAAAGTAATCTTTATGCTCACTTTTGCTAAAATAAAGAAACTATTTTTACAAAGATTATACTAACATGAACGATACAAAAAAATACATACAAGAAACTATAAAAAAACGACCACTTATAATAGATGGTGCCATGGGTACACAGCTTCAACAGCGTGAAGATAAAATTCCAGCCAGTGCCTGGGAAGGAAATGAGGGGTGTAACGAACTTTTAAATGTTACATGTCCTAATGTTTTAAGTGAGATCTTTCACGCCTACCTTACAGCTGGGGCTGATCTGATCACAACAAATACATTTGGATCGTTTGCTTGGGTTTTAGATGAGTATGACATAGGTAATCGTGCATATGAGCTAACTAAGGCTGGAGCTGAGCTTGTAAAAAAAGAGTGTGAAAAGTTTAGCACACCTGAGCACCCACGATTTTGTTTAGGATCAATCGGACCGGGAACTAAACTGCCATCACTTGGACACATAACATATGATGAGATGTTTGAGGGCTACACCACTTTTTGTGAAGCTCTGATCGATGGTGGGGTTGATGTTTTTTTACTAGAGACTGCTCAAGATCCACTCCAGATCAAAGCAGCCCTTCATGCATGTGAAGCAGCTAACACTAACAAAAACACTAACATACCTGTTATGGTTAGTACTACGATCGAGCTTAGCGGGACAATGCTGATCGGTACAGATGCAGCGACCATAGCGACCATACTTGAACCATTTGATATTTTAAGTCTTGGGTTTAACTGTGGAACTGGACCTGAACAGGTTTTAAAACATGTAAAAACTCTAAGTGAGCTTTGGCACAAACCGATCAGCGTTCACGCAAATGCAGGTCTACCGCAAAACCGTGGTGGTTATACCTACTACCCAATGGGTCCTGATGAGTTTGCACAAAATCAAGAAAAATTTTTAAATTATGATGGTGTTAGCTTTTTAGGTGGATGTTGTGGTACTACGCCTCAACATATACGTGCACTTGTTGAGACGGTCTCTAACAAAACACCAAAAGCACCGTCTGGAAACCACCCTACTTCGGTAGCTTCTCTTTTTCACGCAACCCCACTTATGCAAGAACCTGCCCCACTACTTATGGGTGAGAGAAGTAACGCAACAGGCTCAAAAGCGTTTCGTGAACTTCTTTTAGCCGAGGACTATGAGGGCACTTTAAGTGTAGCACAACAACAAGTTCGTGCCGGTGCTCATGTTATAGATGTAAATGTAGGTTTCGCAGGGCGTGATGAGACAAAAGATATGACAGCTGTAATGGGTATGTACAACCAAAAAATACAGCTTCCTCTTATGCCTGACTCCACTCAAACAAAAGGGCTTGAGACTGCCCTTAAACATATAGGCGGAAAACCGATCATAAACTCAGTGAACCTTGAAGATGGGGAAGAGAAGTTTGATGATGTGTGTAGACTAGCCAAAAAGTTTGGAACAAGTTTAGTTTGCCTAACCATAGATGAAGTTGGTATGGCAAAGAGTGTTGAGCATAAACTACAAGTAGCGGATAGGATAATTGAGCTTGCAACGGCAAGACATGGCTTAAAAAAAGAGGATTTGATCTTTGATGTTCTAACTTTTACACTAGGAAGTGGAGATGAGGAGTATCTTGATGCAGGTATAAATACTATTGAGGCTATACGTAAACTTCGTATTAAACATCCTGAGGTTGGAGCAGTTTTAGGATTATCTAATATCTCATTTGGACTTGATAAAGACGCAAGACCATACCTTAACTCTATGTTTTTACACCACTGTATAGAAGCGGGACTCACTAGTGTGATCATAAATGTTAAACACATAATCCCAATAAATAAGATCAGCCAAGAGGATCAAGAGGTGTGTAACAACCTGATCTTTAACAAAACACAGAATGCTCTTTTTGAGTTTATAGAACACTTCTCAAGCAAAGAAGCACTTGACACTGATGCGTTGGATGAAGAGTATCTTGCTATGAGCGATGAAGAAAAAATTGCCAAGCTTTTAATGGATGGGGATAAAGAGCGCATGATCCCACTTGTTGAAGAGGTTCGCCACTCCATAGCACCTGAGAGGATCGTAAATGAGATCCTAATTGACGCCATGAAAGTGATCGGTGAGCTGTTTGGAAACGGTGAGATGCAACTGCCGTTTGTACTTCAATCTGCTGAGACTATGAAAGCTACAGTTGATCACCTTAACCCGTACCTACCAAAAGTTGAAAAAGAGGTAGATACAACTTTGGCACTTGGAACGGTAAAAGGCGATGTTCACGATGTTGGTAAGAACCTTGTAGATATCATCCTTACAAACAACGGTTTTAAAGTAAATAACCTAGGGATCAAAGTAGAACTTGAAGATTTTATACAAGCTGCCAAAGATGGTCATATATCTGCTTTTGGTATGAGTGGTCTTTTGGTAAAGTCAACTCAGGTTATGAAAGAGAACCTAGAGGCTTTAAAAGAGCAAGGGATCAAAATACCGATACTTTTAGGTGGAGCTGCTCTTACGCGTAACTTTATAGATGAATATTGTCGCCCTTTTTATGATGGTCCGATCTTTTACTGCAAAGATGCTTTTGATGGTGTAACTGCTATGAGTCGCATAGAGAAAGGCAATTTTGACACAAACTTGCATCCTGATGTACCAGAGATAGAACATAAAGAGAAAAAAGAGGTAGTAATCCCACCATTTGAGCAGATCAAGATGCCTAGCCGTGATGTAGATGTTCCAACACCACCGTTTTGGGGTAGACGTGAGATCAAACTAACTGAGGCTCAGATCGAGATGGCATTTGAGTGGATCAACCACCGTATACTTTTTAAATCTCGTTGGGGTTATAGCTCAAAGGGGATGAGTAAAGAGGCGTATGAGAAACAACTAGATGAAGTTGTATGGCCGGCATATGAAAAACTAAAAAAGCAGTTTATAGAGGAGCGTCTATTTGAACCTACTATCATTTACGGTTACTGGCCATGTAGAAGCGATGATAACACACTTTTGATCTTTGATGAGAGTGAGGGTTACAACTCAGACTCAGAGGTAAATACTGAGCCACTTGATCACGTGATGGGACGTGCTATAAAAGAGTTTACTTTTCCACGCCAATCAAAAAAACCTCATCGTGCTTTAAGTGACTTTTTTCACTCCGATCGTCACGATGTGATAGCTATGACTTGTGTCAGTTCTGGGGCAAAACTAAGTGAGATCGAAAAAGGGATCTATGAAGAGGGAAAATACACTGAATACTACCAGTTTCACGGTCTAGGAGTTGAGCTTGCTGAAGCACTAGCAGAGATCGCTCATAAACAGATCAGACTTGATCTTGGCATATCAGATGGTGAGGGTCCAACTCTAGCAGATGTTCAGATGAACAAGTATCAAGGGAGTCGTTACAGCTTTGGTTATGCAGCATGTCCAGACTTAGAACTAAACCGCCCACTCTTTGATCTACTAAGACCTGAAGAGTTTGGAATAGAACTTAGTGAGACCTACCAGATCCACCCAGAACAATCTACAAGTGCATTAGTAGTTTACCATCCAAATG